>DYHD01000002.1:64970-84740 GCA_020724365.1 Thermodesulfovibrio yellowstonii
TTCTGAAGGAAAAGTCTATCTTAAACAAGCCGTCTTTGCTTAACTGTAACTCAGGGGTAAACTTGATGTAATAATCTTCTGTATTAGCAAAATCAAAGGGCCTCTTTGTTGCAGTTCTGGAGATGCCTGCTGCAAAGTCGCTTTCCTTAAGCCCGCCTGGCATGCCTGTATCATCCTTGTGGTAACCTGCACTTAGATTTAATCTTAGAGAATCTTTAGGATAGTAATTCAGATTAATGCCGATATCCTTCGAATCGGTCTCGCTATTGTCCCTGTAGCCTGATGATTTCAGTAGCTTGCCTATAATAAATAGATTAAGATTTTTATTGGTAATATTCCCATAAGCAGTTGTTTTAAATGTG
Organism: Thermodesulfovibrio yellowstonii; assembly: GCA_020724365.1. GTDB lineage: Bacteria > Nitrospirota > Thermodesulfovibrionia > Thermodesulfovibrionales > Dissulfurispiraceae > DYHD01. Next base: position 65,333 of record DYHD01000002.1, read on the forward strand.
TCATAACTGCCTACCGCAAAACCAATGCCTGCCATCGGCTTATCATATTCCTTAGTGATTATGTTGATAACACCTCCAGTGGCATTATCGCCGTAGAGAATAGCAGCTCGTGCGCCTCTGATTATCTCAATCCTCTTAACCCGTTCAAGTGGTATCTGAGTCCAATCAACCCCACTTAGGTCTGCCTGATTAGTCCTTCTACCATCTACGAGCACGAGTGTATTGAAAGGTCCTGTCTCGCCAAAGCCCCTCATATCAACTGCAATGCTCCGTTTATTCCCAGTGATATCAGACACATGTATGCCCGTCTCATTTCTTAATAAATCTGGTATATCCTGAGCTGTGGAGTTTTTAATATCATCTTCTGTTATTATGGTTACATGGGCTGGGACATTAGTAAGCATCTCCTCATATCTTGTGGCAGTAACAACTATCTCTTCGAGAGACTCGGTCTTTTGGTCAGCTAAAACATTTAAAGGTATGCATAAGAAGAAAGAAATATAAAGGCTGATGATTAAATACTTGAAACTTTCATTAAAAAGATTAGTTCTGCAAGATTGATAAAAACTATTTTTCATTGTTTTTCCCTCCCTCGAGAAAAATTTCTACCTTGAAAAAGGCAGTAGTTGGCTTAAATGTGGAACGAGAATTTTATCTGGACAGGTCTTCCGGCTTAGGGCATCAAAAAATTTGATTGTAGGGGTGAGAAATCAAATTAGCTCTCCATATGCAATCATCAATCTTGAATCCTACTTGCCCACCTTCCCATCATGATATTACTCATGACAGTGGTTAAAGTAGTTTAGCAGCTTTGTGAATCTGCCTTTTCTAATCACTATCTTTATGGGCTTTCGTTCCCTTCACGGCTGCGGGGCAGCGTGAGAATAACTCAACTTCCCTTATATCCAGACAAAGCTATACAGATTTTTATCAAAATAAAAATATTTAATACTGTTTTATCACCTCCTGTATTTTTTGAATCTAAAGTTTTTTTATGAATAGTAAATAATAGCCTATTTTATTAATTTAAAGTAAGGGAATTAACCTAAAAACAGAGATAGAATTATTGATTATCTGTCATTTCGTCATTCAATTTCTATTTGGCTTTAATCTAAATTGAGCTATTTTTATAACAAACCCAGCAGGACAGGCGAAACGCCTGTCCTGAAAGGTGAAATGTTCGGGCAGCCGGGACGGCTGTTTTATCATAGTTTGGGTATCTTATCAAGCAAGAATCGCCAAATTTGTGTGAAAGCTATTTAACTACAAGTACAGGACATCTTGAGTAATCTATAACCTTGGATGAAACGCTGCCAAGTAGGAACTTTTTAGCTCCATGTCTGCCATGAGAGCCTGTTACAATCAAATCAACCTTCATTTTTTGAGCTGTCTCCAGTATCTTTTCAGCAGGATCGCCCTGTCTTATTACAGTCTTAACATCAATAGATTTACCTGAGAGCGACTTTCTAATCTTTTCCATCGCCTGACGAGTTTCTTCTTCAAGCGTCCGAGCTATTCGATTCCTGTCTTCATCAGAAAGTTCTGTTAGATAAAGCTCTGGAACTACTGACAGCACAGTAAGAGACGCATTGGAATTGACAGATAATTCAACCGCCTTTTTCAATGCCTTATCTGATGATTTAGAGCCATCGTGTGCTACAAGTATTTTTTGCATAATTCCTCCTGCCCTCATTTATTTCAACTTATTAAAGTACTGATAAAATCTCTATTTTCAATATGCCATTTTGCTGTTATTTCAATGCCTTCTTCAATCGAAGTGAGAGGCTTCCAGTCTATCACTTCAATTGTATGACTGATATCTGCCCAAGTGTCTCTAACATCGGCTGGGTGTCTTGGAGAAAACTCGATCTTTGCCTTTTTGCCGAGTATTTTTTCTATAATTTGAATTATATAATTTAGCTCTACAGGGCGATCGTTTCCAAGATTGATTATCCCAAAACCTATGTTATTCAGACATTTAATAGTGCCCTTTGCTATATCTTCAATAAATGTAAAATCCCTTCTTTGAGTTCCGTCACCATATAGATTTATTGGCTTGCCTAAATCTATATTCTTGATAAATTTGAAAATACTCATATCTGGTCTTCCTGCTGGTCCGTAAACTGTAAAATATCTTGGGATGGTAACATCAATGCCATATAGATAGTGATAACTATAACATAAAACCTCTCCAGCCTTTTTTGTTGCAGAATAAGGTGTCAGACAACTGTCAGTATTATCAAATACATCAAACGGGAGATTTGTATTATCGCCATAAATACTTGATGTAGAAGCAAAAACAAACTTTTTAATATTTAATTTCTTAGAAAGTTCAAGTAGATTTAATGTTCCTTTTACATTAGTATCGAGATAAATCCAAGGGTCGTCTAAAGATGCTCTTACACCAGCCCTTGCTGCAAGATTAATTATAGCATCTATTTTATGTTTCGAAAGTGAATCATCAATGCTTTTGAAATCTGCTATATCTTTCTTGTAAAAAATAAAATTTGAGCTTTTTTGATTCTCTGATAACTGCTTAAGCCGCCATTGTTTAAGTCGTGAATCATAATAATCATTCATATCATCCATCCCAATAACAGAAAAATCTTGCTCAAGCAATAATTGAGAAACTCTATGCCCTATAAAACCACAACAGCCTGTTACTAAAATAGTCTTCATAATATTATAATATCAGATATTTGCTCTCAAATCTATGGATTTTTAATATATTTTGATAAAGAATATATTATCTATCGAGACTCTTGCAAAACTATACAAAGTGCATTGTTTGTCCTTTCGACTGAAAGGAGAAATCTTTTGAAGTCAATGGGTTCAGACTCCTCACATTCGTTAGGAAAGACATAAGGTTGCACGAGCATGACAACTTTTTCTTAAATGCAGGTCTTTTTCAACAAGCTGTCAGATATTGAAAATCCTATATATTTTAACATATTTTGTTTCAGGGGGATTTAAAAAATATTCTAATCGGCGTGCCCTTGAAAGGTATCCTATTTCTTATTATCTTCTCTGCAAATGTCAGGATATTATCTTTAATTATAAAAGGACGGTTTACATATATATCAAAGGTGGGAGGTTCGCAGCCAACCTGTTTAATTTTTTTAAATTTTAGATCTCTTGTGCCAGGAATAGCATTCTGAATTGAATCGGAAAGATCGGCAAGTATGGCACTAAGATCATCGGTGCTAAGTGTCTTTTTTCTATGAATATTAATCTCATCAATAAGAGGGAATATCTTTGAAATTCTCGTCCTATCAAGCCCTGAAATGCTCAGCAGAGGAGCATAATTGATAAACCATAATTTTCTTTTGATTGTCTGCATAAGAGACTTATAAGATATGTCTGGGTTCTCGACCATATCCCATTTATTCAAGAGCAATATAGCTCCCTTGCCATATTCCACAACCATTCCGGCTATCTTCTGATCTTGCGCTGTTAATCCCTCAGATGCATCGAGCACAATCAATACTATATCAGCCCTTTGAATGCCCTTAATCGCCTTCATCACAGACATTCTCTCTATCAAGGTGCTTATTGATGAATATCTTCCCTTCAATAAATCCTTTTGATTATAAAAACTACGTCCGACACCCTTTCTTATCCCTGCAGTATCTATAAAAAGATATTTCTTACCGTAATATAAACAAACAGTGTCTATAGAATCTCTTGTAGTTCCAGGGACAGGGCTTACAATAAGCCTCTTTTTGCTTAAAAGAGAATTTATGAGTGTAGATTTGCCTACATTAGGTCTGCCCACCACTGCAATCTTGGGCATCTCATCCATTTCTATTCTTTTTTTGTTTATATAATCTGAATCAGTCTTAGGCAATAATCGGATAATTATTTCCATTAGTTCATAGAAACCTTCCCCAGTAAGTCCCGATACAGGGACGATCTTATCGCCAAGGCTGCAAAATTCTATTATTTTACCTTCTTGTTGAGGTGTATCAATTTTATTTATAATGAATAAAAACTTTTTGCCTGACTCCCTGATTGTCTTAGCAAGTTCCATATCAAAAGGATTAATACCTGCCTTTCCATCCATAATATGGAGTATTAAATCTGCATCTTCCATAGCAGCAATGGCTTGTTCCATAACCTGCATACTTATATCACTTGCCTTGCTATCTTCAAAATACAATCCTCCCGTGTCTATGACAGTAAATAGCTTTTGTTCCCATTGCACATCAGCATAGTTTCTATCCCGTGTTATGCCCGGCGTTTTGTCTGTTATAGCCGTGATAAAATCTTTACTCTGAAAGCTTTTTATCATGCGGTTAAATAAAGTTGATTTTCCTACATTAGGCAAGCCCACAAGGGCTACTATTGAACTCATATTTCTGTCCTTAGCTTATTTTTAACAAGAGGTTTTTAATCTTCGATAATTTCTGTGCGGACAAAGGCAAGTATTGCTGAATGAGGGACGACAAGATATCTTTTGCCTTCAAACTCTATCTCTATAGCTGCATCCATCAAAAAGATTGCGTAATCTCTTTCAGCTATCTGTAAAGGAATATATTTAACATCTTTCTTCTTGTCGGAACCCCATGTCTCCTCAGAATAAGAGGAATCGTGAATAAAATAGCCCGGTCCAGTCTTTACGACATATCCGCTTTGAACCTTCTCTTTTTCCTTGACTGTTGGAGGTAAATATAAACCGGTAGCAGTTCTCTCCTGCCGCATATCCAGATCAATAAGAACTTTGTCTCCTACAATTATAAGGTTTTTTTTAGTCTTCACAGTTTCATAAATCAATCTTTTATTAAGATCTCAACCTCCTGAATTTCTTTCTGCCTCTTTATTGAAAATGCTTTTGTTTCGGGCAGTTTATCCGAAATGCTTATGATAACATAAAATGAGTCTTCATAAAATGCCAAAGATGTATCTTTAGGAGATGGATAAGCAGGAGAAGATGGATGAGAATGAAAAATAGCCGTCAATGATAGATTGTTCATTCTTATAATTTTCATAATCTTGAACTGTTCAGCGGGATCCATCATATAGGTTACAGAGGAATTCTCTATATTGGTCATTTTATAAATCTCTTTTATATCAGGACCTATCCCGCCTAAAATCCCGCAAGCCTCATTCGGTAAACAGGCATAGCAATAGTTTATCATATCATCGTAGATTTTTCTGGGTATTATGAGCCTATTCAAGTTATACCTCTCTATGCAAAGCTTAACTTAAAAAAGGTGAAATGCTTGGATAGCCGGGACGGCTGTCCTACTATAGCTTGGGCGTCTTATCAAACAAGAATCGCTCAGTTGGGGCTTTAATTAGTGAAGGAGAGCAAAAATGTTTATGAGGGAACAGGCTTTTAGCCTGCACCCTCATAGAACTCATGCCTTCGGGAAATAATAGATGTGACAGTTTATCTATATTAACGATAGATTTGGAAGTAAGTTTTAATATTGGATTATCTAATTCTCTCCTGAAATCCCCCTCTTTCCCTCATATGATTCTCTTCAATATTGTGCTTTTTCTCTCCTTGCGCATCTTTTTCTGTCTGTTTAGGTTGTCTATCTACATCTTTGCCCTGTCTTTCCTGTTGAGGTGTTACTTGCCTACCCTTATCAGGCGTTACATCCTGAGGCATAATCTCCCTAGTTCTTTCCCTTCTTGTATCAGGTTTAGAGTCTTGAATCCGAGGAGGTTGAACGCTATCCTTTCTAATGTCTGCAGGTGCTCTCTCCCTCATTCTCTCCTGTTGAGGTGTTACTTGCCTGCCTTTATCAGGCGTTACATCCTGAGGCATAATCTCCCTAGTTCTTTCCCTTCTTGTATCAGGTTTAGAGTCTTGAATCCGAGGAGGTTGAACGCTATCCTTTCTAATGTCTGCAGGTGCTCTCTCCCTCATTCTCTCCTGTTGCTCTCTTGGTGCAATCATCCGCTCGTGCATTTGAGCATCCCTTTCTCTTTGACCAGGGAATTTTTCTTTAAGAGTCCTAATGTCTACATCTTTTACATCTCGAGGTGGAAGTTTTTCTCTGGGCAAATCCTTTATTACTGGCATTGCTGTTCTTTTCTCAGGAGCGATACCAGGTCTTCCAACGCTTATGTTCTCTTTAAGAAATGGATTTTCTTTTACTATTATCTTTTCTTGCTTACCTGTAACGAAGGTATCTCTATGAACGACAGTAAATCCATCTTTTATCATAGCATTCCTATGCTTATCTTTAATAACAACCTTATTAATATTAATGTTGATAATATTTACACTATGGGGACCATAATTGCCATAACCATAATAAGTTTCTCCAGGAGCAAGCGGTACCCATGATACATATGATGGGGTATGAACCCAAGCGACATATCCAGGACCCCAATAAACAGCTCCTCTTGGTGGAGGCACCCAGAACCATCCTATAGAAACTGAGAAAGCCCATCTTCCATAATGGTAAGGAACCCATCCCCAAGGTTCATAAGATACCCAAACATAATCACCCCTTATCCATGTCCATTTACCATGCCTATAAGGAGCCCATCCAGTCGCTACTATAACTGTGGGTGTCCAGCAATAACCATAATCTTTCACATATACCCATTTCCCATGTCTATCTAAGTCATATGAATAATATCTGAGCTCATCTGGTAAGTATCTGGTGCTTCTATAATCATCATATAATATTCTATCTCGATCAAAATTCCATCGAGTCCAAGCATCTGGAGATCCTAATGGAACAGCCTCTTCTCTTGAATAGCCTCTTATAAGTAGCATCGTTCCTTCATCAATTACATTTCTGCCATCTCTGTAATCAGCATAAACTGTTCCGCGATAAACAGAAACATAAGTATAACCGTTATTTTGCACATCTATCCTGAATATGGCTCTATCATAAGAGCGTATAGTAGCTACAGGCGTATTAATTTGTATGATTCTACTGTTATTCTTGTAGTTCACAAAAATAGCGCCTAAATTGACATGAAGTTGGAGTAAATCTCTGTCATAACTCAAGATATCTGCAGAAGTTCTTTCATTTAGCCTTATAGCTGTCCCTTTCCTGAAATGGAGTTCAGCTTTCCCGTTATCAGGCACCCATATCCTATCGCCTTCATATAAAGGCACATTAAATGATGCTGGAACCCAATCACTAGTCGTGTCAGAATTAATCTGCACATAACCGCTAAGATAGCTTAATCTGATGTCACCAAAGCTTGCTGCAAAAATATGTCCTGGCAAAAGTGCGATAGTGCATAAGAAGATCAAAATTTTGATAGTCTTCATCTTAATCACCTCATTTTTTAGGCTATTAGAGCCATTAGATTTTATAAATACAGAATCGAATGAATCTCATAAGTCCTGCTTATAAATTAATATTAGCAATATATATGCCATAATTTCAAAAGTTAAGTTGGGGCATAAGATTTGACACTATTCCTAAGACGGCGGAGCAGGATTGCTACTATTGACGCAGCTTTTTTAATCCAGCATAAAACAATATCATGCCTATTACTGTTATCGTAAGATCAGCAAAAGGGAACAGCCTGTATGTAAAACGATATAGTAGGGGTATTTCAGAGTAAGCAAGCTTGCTGCTCTCGGTAAAATCGCTTCCAATCTCAGACCAATAATAAGCAGATACGATAGTAAGGGCTAATCCTATAACTAATTCAATGCTTATCTTAAAACGGCTCATACTTGCCTCCTTAGAATCTTTCTTTTAATCTCATCCCAATCCTTCACAGGTTCTGAGCTTTCTATGCCCATAAAGCTGAAAGATAAAGGTTTATATTTTTTTGCAGACTCGATTATTGCCTTACTGCCAACAACAGCTTTTATTATTATACCTTTTTGAACTAATTCGTCAAAAACCTTGCCCCTACCCCATGCTATTACAGGCAAATCAATATAATCATTTTTTATGAGCCATTGTCTTATCATTCTTTTGCTGAGAAGTCCAGACTGCAATATAACGACAGGGTATCTCTTATTAATTTCTTTAATTGCATTTTGACTACCTAATCTAGGGTTTGTTTTCAAAAATTTGCCTTCGAGCAAGCCTTCATCAAAGCCAACAAAAACAACTTTGCTTCGCTTGCTCAAAGCGAGCAGAAAGCCAGTTGTTTCACTATTATTAGTGATATGTTTAACTTTCACTCTGTGCAGACCTGTTTTTAATGGCAAAAACTCTTTGTAGGCAATGCCATCTCCCCCTGATAATGTTCTGCCTATTGACTTTTCATTTATAAAGAATTCTAATAGTTCTCCGCCTTTGCCTGAAAACTTTCCCCTAATTTCAGCTTTAAGAAGGACTTTTTCATTTTTCATGGCAACCATGTCATGAACAAAAATTTCTGCAAATACATCGAGTGCAAAAAAATGGATAATTATAAAAGACAAGGGTAAAATAAAGACTGAACTTAGATTATTAGAGATTTTCATGAATTAATTATAAAGATGAGCAAAAATAATAACTATTAATTTGTATTAATTTTATTGATAATCCTATCAAACATCTCTTGACACGAGGTTTTAATAGCCTTATCGAAGTTCTCTTTATCAATGTTCGATATATATGGCAATACAGCTAAAATAGGAACCGGGCAAAGTTCTTCAATAATATCAGGATTAGTCTTTTCAGATATATCAACCCCTGGTGGATTATTAAAATTGATTATAATGCCTATAACATTTATTCCTATATTAATAGCATAATTTACTGTTAAAAGGGTGTGGTTTATTGTGCCAAGAGTGGCTCTGCTTACAATTATTAATGGAATATTCAATGCTTTGATAATATCTGATATGTAAATAGCTTTTTGGCTCGTCTGTATAATGGCATCTTCTTTGAGACATACAGGCACGAGTATCCCGCCAGCACCTTCAACAACTAGAAAGTCATATTTTTTTCTTAAATATTCATAAGATTGAAAAAGTTTCTTAAGAGATACAGGTTTTTTTTCAAGCCTTGATGCTGCTAATGGAGAAAGGGGCAATTCAAATCTCAGCGGCGTAACGAAATCAATAGGGTCGTCCATTTCTGCCATTTCCTTTAGGAACATACCATCTGAAGGCAACAGTTCATCTCCTTGTCTTAAACAGCCTGTCTCTAAGGGCTTCATAGCACCTGTTTTAATACCCCTCTGAATTAAAGCCCTTATAAGCAATCCAGATGTTATAGTCTTACCAACACCTGTATCGGTTGCAGTTATGAAAACTCCGTTATACAATTTGGGAGAGTAGGCTTTGAAGCTCATGATACTCATTGAAACAGCCATCCGCCTCAAAGCCATTATAATTTTTACAACTAGTTCTAAATAACAGAAACTTCATGCCTGCCTTTTTAGCCCCAATAAGGTCTCTTGCGGGATTATCGCCAATATAGATAGAGTCCTTGGGTTTAACATCGAGTTTTTTCATTGCAATATTAAACAATCTTTCATCAGGTTTTTTGAAGCCATATCTTGAAGAGAAAATTTGGTATTTAAAGAAGCGGTCAATGCCGAGTATTCTAATCTCAGGTTCGGTAAAAACCCATTGGGCATCAGAGATTAAAGCAGTTTTGTATCTGTCGCAAATCTCTGCAAGGTTATCATATATACCCTCAAATGCTTCAAACCTTCTTATGGTTAAAGATCTAAAAAGCATTGATATATCAATAACTGTTTTTTGAGGGTATTTTCCTTTGCCAAAGGTATGCATGATATTAAAAAAAATTTTATAAACATCCACCTCCGGGAAGGGTTCTTTACTTTGACTGATATGTTGCTGCACCTTTTCAAAATATGTCTTTTTTAAGACATCAGGCGATATGAAAACAGAGTGATAAGAGAGATACCTTGATAAAACTTCATATATGCTTACATCTCCTTCATCAGTTCTTATGTTAATTAAGGTGCCATATAGGTCAAAAAAAACGGCTTTATTTTTTGTCAAAATTTTAACCCCCATTTCAGGCATTGAGATGCCTCATAAATGAGTCTTTTTCTATATTCCCAGTCGAGAAAGTCATTGCGGGCAATTCTCAACTCTGTCAGTGCCATATAAAAAGGGGTTCTGAGGGTTATACTTCTGAAAGCCTCTTTTGGGTCATAGAAATGAGATGTATAACTCTTAAGAAAATGCCTTATATAGCCTTCTGATATATTAAAATTATTAGCTCTCCACAGAAAAGAGTGCTTTAGCTCACCGCATACCATGCCTACATCATATACTATATCCCCTGCCTTTATTCTTTCAAGATCAATGGCTACAACATCTCCGTTGTCTGTGAAAATAAAGTTAGTCGGTGTGGCATCTCCATGAGCGATGACACTGCCTATATTTAAAATACCGCTGTTATACCATTTATGTATAAGCCTGAAAAATTCGTTTTTATCCATATCTGACAATAGTGTTTGTCTGTAAAGTTTATCAAGGATTTTGCAAAAATAAGCATTGATAGAATCAAGATTCACATTATAGGGCATCTCAGTCTTTTTATGTAGGGTATAGAGAAAAGATGCAAGTTGTGAGAGCTTTGCATGAAGTGCTTGAGAGTCTCCATTATAAATAGCCACCTTGATGTAATGATCGAGATCTTTGCCATGAATAAACTCTTCAACGAGTGCAAGACCTATTCTTTCATCTCTGGTGATGGGACGTGCAACATAATTTGGTCGAGTATCAAATCCATAAGCTCTTATTTTATGAAGGTTATCAAACTCACCTTTTATTCTCTGGATTCTCTCATAAACAGGGTCATTCAATTGAAAAAATTTGCCTATTATAGAAGTTTTGGTCTTTTCTTCAGTATATTTATAAACCCTGCGAGACATCTTGATGACATGAAAGATGGGATTATTGACATAAGGAAATACACGATTTAAAAGTATCTCATAAAGAGGATCGTAATATTCTAATTTTCCAAGATATGACATATGTCATATTATTTTAACACATATGTAATCTTATTGTAATATTCAATCCAATTCCAACTCTGCCATTAAAAATAAGTAGCATCTGATAAGAGTCTCCGAAATCTCAAGTGGGCAGGCTCTTCAGAGTAAATCCTATCTTAAGTCGAGCAATTCATATAATTCGTTATATACTTGAGAGACAGAGATTTTTGTTAGACATCTATTGTCTCTACAATTTTGTAGATATTCATCATTAGGCAAGATTACCCTAACATTTTCATAAGGAGGCTTCCACAGACATGGCTCTGTCGGACTAAATATAATAAAAACATTTTGGCATAATAGTGCTGCTAAATGGGATATCCCGGAATCATTTCCAAGATATATCTTACAAAGATTCAAAAAAGAAGCTATCATAATTAATTCTTCATTAGAAATATGGATTATATTTCTTTTGCCCTTTATAAAATTATTTATCTTTTCTTTAATCAGCCCTTCCTCAGCATAGCCAGTTAAAATAATAATAAAAAGTTCGAAATTTTTGAGCAATCTTTCCGCCAGCTCAAAAAAATTCTCAATTTGCCAACACTTATAAGCTCCCCCGCTGCCAGGGTGCATTGCTAATAAAGGGCTTTTATTATCATATCCAGAATTAATCAGATATTGTTCTGCAAGTCTTATGTAATTATGAGGGATTTTAATAAATTTTACTGCATACTGATAGGTAAAAAGATCTTCAGGCAAGGGTGCTCTACAAATGCTATTAAGTTGTCTTAATCTAAATTCAGCAACATTTTTTTTTAAATTTTTATCAGGTATAGTCTTGATCTCATATGTATTAGGTAATATTTTTTTAATGCTTGAGGCAATTGTAGATGGCTTATTTATTGAGAATACATACGCCTCTTTAAATTGACCGAAAAATTTTTTTAAACTAACATCAGGATTATCCTTATATAAGGATAAATAGGCTGCACCTCCAACGATTGATGCTTCATTAACAAAATGTGCCTTTAGTAAAAAATCTCCGATATCATACCTTGCAGAGATATGAATAAAATTTTTATCTTTTATTAAATCAATTGCAGGCAAAGAGAGTATTACATCCCCAATCGCCCCATCATGATGTATAAAAATCTTATGAGTCATTTTAGGTTAAAAATGAGGTTCAGTTGTTACTCTTTTGATTCTTCCTCTGGTTTAGGCAGACAAATAGGGCAGTAATTTTCGCCTACATCCAGTAGGCAGTCATGCCCTCATTCAGGACAGCAAATACAGCTTTTAATGGGTCTTTTGCAAACAGGACAAATTTCCATAAATTATAAATATTTATTGTGAATAATATCTTTTAGGAAGCCATAACTTTATCGTTAAAAGCCCAATTATAAACCCACCTATATGGGCAAACCACGCAACACCCCCTTGATGACCTATTCCATAGGTGAGCATTCCTGAAACTATTTGAATAAACGCCCAGAAACCAATCACGACTACAGCTGGCAGCTTTATGATCTGCCAAAAAAACCCGAAGAAAAAAAATGTATATACTTTAGCCTTTGGAAATAATAAAAGATAAGCTCCCAAGACCCCTGAAACTGCACCGCTTGCACCTATCATAGGTATAAAAGAATCGGCATCCGTTATTGCATGTGAATATACAGCTACGATACCAGAAAATAAATAAAATATAAGGAATCTTAAATGTCCAAGAGAGTCTTCAATATTATTGCCAAAAATCCAAAGATAAAGCATATTGCCTGCGAGATGAAGAAGACCACCGTGCAAAAACATCGATGTGAAAACACTTATCATTGGATGAACGGGCTGAATGACTAAATTAAATGATAGTAAATTATGAGGTATAGCGCCAAAGTAATAAGCTATTCTTTCTATTCCTAGAGGAGATGTTATCTGCCAAATAAAGATTATGCAGTTCAGTACTATCAGACTAATAGTGATGAAAGGGAATGTTCGTATAGGGTTGTCATCTTTAAGAGGTATCATTGCCTCACTCTAATCCTTGGGTCTAATATAGCATAAGAAATATCTGCTATTAAATTGCCTATAAGAGTCAAAACAGCCCCTATAACCAGTATGCCCATAATGGTTGGATAATCCCTCGACATAGCTGATGAATAAAAGAGCTGTCCCATGCCGGGTATTGAAAATATTGTCTCAAATATTACGCTACCACCTATCAAACCCGGAATAGAAAGTCCAAGTATTGTAACAATAGGCAAAAGGGCATTTCTTAAAGCATGCCTTATAATGACTTCTGACTCTCTAAGACCCTTTGCCTTTGCTGTTCTTATATAGTCTTGCTTTAAGACCTCAAGCATACTTGAACGGCAATATCTGCTCAATCCTGCAATACCGCCAAAGGCGCTAATACCCACAGGCAGAATTAAATGCTTTGCCCAGTCAATCAATCTCTCAGAACGACTCATATCTGAGACATCAATACTCTGAATCCCTGATATTGGGAGCCACCCAAGCGTAACCCCAAAAATTATCATAAGTATCAGGGCGAGCCAGAAGGTTGGAGTAGAAAAACCTATAAAAACAAAGACAGTAGTTAATTTGTCAAATAAAGAATATTGTTTAGTAGCAGATAAAACCCCGATAGGTATAGCAATCATTAAAATCAAAATTAAAGAAAGCATATTAATTGTGAGTGTTACAGGTATCCTTTCTTTTATTTTATTAATAACTTGCTTGCCGTCTGTGAAGGATTTGCCGAAATCGAGCATTACGAATCTTTTTAGCCACTCAAAATATTGAACATGCAGAGGTTTATCGAGACCATATAGTTTTCTGAGATTTTCCCGTGCCTGCGTCGAAGCCTTAAGTGACATTTCAGCCTCGACTTCCACTGGGCTGCCCGGTGCGAGGTGTATTACAGTGAATGATATCAAAGTAATCCCAAAAATAAGAGGGACCATTAATAAAACTCTTTTAAAGATATATATAAGCATTTTGAAAATTCCGATAGTCTATATGATAAAAGTTAATCCCAAATATACTTATAAAAAGCCATTCTGTGATTGATAAAGAATTCCAGTTCCTTAATGCTTCCCCTGAATTGATGAAGCCCTTTGCTTTAGTCAGGTTATTATTTAGGTTTTAAGTATATTAGAAATTATAAATTCATTTTAGCATAAAAATAGATATAAGAAATAAATAAATAGGGGGTTATAGCCCTTTATCAAGGGGAGATAGGCAGTGATAGGCTGAAGGCAGTGATAGGCTAAAGGCGATAGGCTAAAGGCTGAAGGAAAAACAAAGGCAATATGGGGCGAGGCGGTGCCTCGCCTAATTGAAAATTGAAAATTCAAGATTCAAAATACCAGATACCTAAAAAGGCTGAAAATTCAAAATTTAAAATTCAAAGTAGGACAGGTAACTCGCCTATCCTGAAAGGTGACTCTTCGACAAGCCTTCGGCGTGAACTCAGTCGAACGTTCAGGGTGACTATCATGGTTCAACAAGCTCACCATGATAGCTGTCCCAGCTGTCCGAGCATAGTTTGAGCGTCTTATTAAGCAGGAATCGCTCAATTTGGACCCAATTTAAATTTTAACGAATGAAAGATATCCTTTTTCTTCTTATCAACTTATCTATCTCTACGACAAGTATTACGCTTAAAGCTGGTATCATTATCGTCAACCAATCGTTTGCATCGAGGGATTCTGTCCTGAAAACCCACTGAAGTGCAGGAAAATAAATCATGGCGATTTGCGCAAGGAATGATGCAATGAGACCATAAAAGAGAAAGGGATTGCCAAGAGGGTGCATGCTGAATATTGAGTGCCATTCAGAGCGGCTGTTCCATGCCTGTAGGAATTGGAAGACCACCATAGTAGTGACCGCTATAGTGCGAGCATGCTCAAGAGAAGCGCCATCTTTCATATATGAAATATAGAAATTATAGACAACGCCAACAGATATGACCAGAGCGACTATGACAGTGCGCTGGATAAGTATTTTTGACATTATTCCTTCATTGGGATTTAATGGAGGCCTTTTGAGGACATCTTTTTCTCCTGGCTCGAATGATAAGGCGATTACCTGAAGTCCATTTGTTACAAGGTTTATCCAGAGTAGCTGCGAAGGCAAATAAGGACTTGGAAGTCCTAATAATAATGTGCCCATAATAGTAAGAATTGCAGCGATACCAGTTGGAATAAGAAAGAATACTACTTTCCTGATGTTGTCAAAAACTATCCTGCCTTCTTTAACAGCATGAAAGATGCTTGCGAAGTTGTCGTCAACAATAACCATATCTGATGCCTCTTTAGCTACATCAGTACCTGTTCTACCCATTGCAACGCCTATATGGGCTGCTTTCAAAGCAGGGGCATCATTGACGCCGTCACCTGTAACTGCAACAATATGTCCGAGCTTTTTAAGTTGTTCGGTTATCCTTAATTTATGAAGAGGCGAGACCCTTGCATAAACAGATACTGCTTCAACCTTTTTCAAGAGCTCCGAATCATCCATGCCTTCAATATCGCTGCCTGTAAGCGTTTCAGCATTATCATTAGATATTCCAAGCTTTTTAGCTATAGCCCTTGCAGTAACAGGATGATCACCTGTTATCATGACAACCCTGATGCCAGCCCTTTTGCACCCTTCAATCGCCTCTATAGCCTCCTGTCTTGGCGGGTCTATCATGCCCTGAAGTCCTGCAAACACTAGCCCTGAAGCAATATCCCTGCAACTCTCCAATTCTTTACAAGAGAAGTCTTCCATGTCATCAGGAGCTTCATTGTATGCAAAGGCAAGCACTCTCATCCCTTCTCGTGCAAAAGCTGAAGCTGTGTGGAGTATTTCTTTTTTATTAATGCCTTCGCCTTCGATGTCTTTTGTGCACATCTCGAGAATTTTTTCAGGAGCGCCCTTCGCAAAGATAAATTTCTTGCCTCTATACTTGTGGAGACTTGCCATATAACTGCGTTCAGATTCAAAGGGTATGAGTGATATTTGTTCATATTTTTCCATTTCCTCTTCATGTTTAAGCCCTGCCTTCATTGCAGCTATTATTAGAGCGCCTTCTGTAGGGTCGCCGTCAATTTTATAAAAATCTTCTTCCTCATAAACATTCGATTCATTGCATAAAAGCCCTATCCTTAAAAGATGTATAAGATTCTTCAACTCTCTTGGCTTAACATGAATACCATCTTTTAGTATTTCACCTTTTGGTTCATATCCACTCCCAGTAATTTCATAGGTATGCTTCCCGTCATAGATTAACTTAACAGTCATCTCGTTCTTAGTTAGCGTTCCTGTTTTATCTGAACCTATAACTGTAGTGCTTCCTAATGTTTCAACTGCGGGAAGAGTTCTTATTATGGCATTCTGCCGCGCCATCTTTGCTACTCCCACAGCAAGGGTGATTGTTACTACTATAGGGAGTCCTTCAGGCACGGTAGCAACTGCTGCCGCTACCATTGTCATGAACATGGTCTTAATATCTTCGCCCAATAAAATACCCATTCCAAACAAGACAAATGAAGCCAAAAGCACAATAAGTCCTATTCTTTTGGCAAACCGATCAAATTTTTCCTGAAGGGGGGTTCTGGTTATCTCAAACTTTCTAACCTCTGTTGCTATGCTTCCAAGTACGGTAGATGCCCCTGTTTCAACAACTACTCCTTTTGCCCGCCCGCTCAGAATTATAGTTCCCATAAAAGCCGTGTTTTTCTGGTCTCCAGGGGTTAATTTATCTGAATGTATGGTATGTCTATGTTTTTCTGCAGGTAGGGATTCGCCTGTAAGCATCGCCTCGTCTATTTTAAGTTCAATTGTGCTTATAAGCCTTATATCGGCAGGCACTCTCGAGCCCGAAAAGAGTACGACTATATCACCCGGTACGAGTTCCTCGCTCTTTATCTCCTTCTCATCCCCATCTCTGAGCACCCTTGCCTTTGGCACTATCATATTTTTAAGCGCCCTTATGCTTTTTTCAGCTTTGTATTCCTGAAAAAAACCTATTATTGCATTCAAAATGACAACAGCCATAATAACGCCAGTGTCTATATATTCTTTGAGGATAAAGGTAATAAGGGCAGCTATAATTAAAATATAGATGAGTGGGCTTGCAAATTGGTGAAGCAAGAGTTTTAGCCAGCTTATCTCTTCTTCTTCTATAAGCCTATTAGGTCCATATTGAGAGAGACGTTCTCCAACTTCGCTCTCAGAAAGCCCTTTTTCAGATGTTTGAAGCTTCTCAAAAATCTCTTTTGTGCTTAATTGATACCACTGTGTTTTCATCTTGAACTCTCCATCTAAAATCTGCAGCTCATCCTTTTATTACCCCAAGCGGTTTGAGTCGTGCAACCTTTGTGGATATTCCCGCATTATGGACAACTTCAACTACATCCGAGATATCTTTATATGCCTCAGACATCTCCTCAGCAAGGGTTTCCCTGCCAGCTGATTTGACTATTATCCCTTTATCTTCCATCTCTCTCCAAATGGCGCGTCCTTTTGCCAGCCTAATAGCCTGATGCCTTGACATCAGCCTACCTGCACCATGACAAGTAGAGCCGAGGGTCTCTGCCATGCCTTTTTCTGTTCCTATAAGAACATACGAAGCCCTCCCCATATCTCCGGGTATCAAAACAGGCTGTCCAATGCTTCTATAGGCTTCTGGTAATTCAGGATGATTTGGAGGAAAGGCACGGGTTGCACCTTTTCGATGAACAATGAGTTTCATCTTTATACCATTGACAATGTGTTCCTCAATCTTAGCAATATTATGTGCTACATCATAGATGATCCCCATGCCAAGTTGATTGGGAGAAACTTTCAATGCCTTCTGAAATGCCTCTCTCGTCCAATGAATAATGCACAAGCGATTAGCCCAAGCAAAATTAGCTGCAGCCTTCATAGCGGAAAAATAATCCTGTCCTTCTGGACTGCTGAAGGGAGCACAAGAAAGTTCCTTATCAGGCAAATCAATAGCATATTTCCTGGATGCCTTCTCCATTACCTCGATAAAATCAGTGCAGACTTGATGCCCAAAGCCCCTTGAACCAGTATGAATCATAACTGTAATTTGATCTTGATAAAGCCCAAGGATATTAGCAACTTTTTCATCATATATCTCATCAACATACTGAATCTCTAAAAAATGGTTGCCCGAACCCAAAGTCGCTTGCTGTGACCTGCCTCTTTCATACGCTTTTTGACTTATTAAATTTGGGTCAGCGCCATCGAGGCATCCCACTGACTCAATTCTTTCAAGATCTGCTGGAGTTCCATATCCTTCGCTTACAGCCCATCTAGCACCGTTACGAAGAACCTTCTTTAGGTCTTCTGAAGTAAGTCTTATTTTTCCTTTTGAACCAACACCAGATGGAATCTCTGTGTATAAAGTCATGACAAGGTCTTTTATACTATTAGTAAGCTCCTTTTTAGTAAGCTTACTTCTAAGCAAACTTACGCCACAATTTATATCATACCCAACACCTCCAGGAGATATGATGCCTTCCTTAATATCAAAGCCAGCTACTCCACCAATTGAGAACCCATAGCCTGTATGAATATCTGGCATCGCAAGGGATGCCCCAACAATTCCTGGTAAAGTAGCTACATTTGCTACCTGTTCGACAGACTGAACTTCGAGTTCCTCTTCGAGATGACGATTTAAATATATAATACCTTTTGTCCTCATTCCAGCTTTGTAATCAACTGGCACCTCGAGCCTGTTTTCATCAATCCTTCTTATTTTCTCAAGACCCATTTATCACCTCAAGTGTTTAAAGACTTAAATATCGAATATTACCTCTGTAGTGAATAAATCACCTTCTTTATCAATCTTTAGATTATGGTATGTTGCAGCCTTAATTAATAAGCCCCGACTATGTATATCAGGGTCAAAATAATCTCCGCATATCTTTACATTTATTTTTTTATCTGAGAACTCTGCGATTTCTATCATACAACCAATAAATCCATAGGCATCAAAATGAAATATAAGTTCATTAAGATAGTTGACCAATAAGCTTTCGACAGATTCAGAAGATAAAGCAACAATAATATTCTGCTTGCACTGAATTTTTTCAATGTTTGTAATTAAGCTATACATTCCAAGCCCGACATTAATAAAAGCCTCTCTAAGGCTTGAACCATAAGCTCTCAATCCGATATCACCTGATATATCAATTATCTCAAAGTTCATTTTTTATGATATCATAATTGGATATAAATTTATTGGAAAATATTATAGGACTGCTTGTCTAAAAGTGACTACTTTCTAAAATTTAATTGGACTTGTTTGTATATAGTGAAAATGCCATTTTGAGTCAAAAACTATCTTAATGACCGAACAAGATAATCACCTCTATACATCTTTGCCTTAAAAGACATATGGACAGTTATCATTTAGAACAAAGCGAAGAATCTCTCATAATTAATTCGAGAAAAACCTTGCTTCCTTTACAAAAAATTTCTCAAGCCTCTTAGGTATTCGAGATGGCGGGTAAATCAATATGTTTGTAATCTGGACTCAATTTTTCAATCTTGGAAAACTGATGAAACTTTA
>DYHD01000002.1:84750-129976 GCA_020724365.1 Thermodesulfovibrio yellowstonii
TAGGAGTAACCCTAACAAACTTTCTCTTGCCTGCCTTTATGATATAGCTATCCTTCTGCAATTTGATATCAGGATTGTCAATCTTATCATCATTCACTCTGACGGCTCCTTGCTTGATAAGCCTGATAGCTTCAGTAGTGCTTGCACAAATTCCAGACTCTTTCATAATTCCGGGCAGCCACATATCTTCTTCTTTCCAGATAATCTCGCTTGTAGGGATTTCTTCGGGCAGACCTTTATCTTTGAATATATGTTCAAATTCTTTCTTTACTTTTTCTGCTGCATCTAAACCCCAGTATCTCTGGACAACCTCAAAAGCAAAATCCTCTTTTGCCTTTTTAGGATGTAATATGCCTGACTTCAAATCTTCTTTGAGATTATTAAACTCATCTATACTGATATGGCTCAGGAGTTCATAATATTTAATCATGAGTTCATCGCTCATTGACATAAGCTTCCCGTATATTTGCATTGGTGATTCTGAGATGCCCACATAGTTACCGAGACTCTTTGACATCTTCTTCTCTCCATCAAGACCTTCTAAAAGGGGCATCATAACCACAACCTGCTGTTC
Organism: Thermodesulfovibrio yellowstonii; assembly: GCA_020724365.1. Classification (GTDB taxonomy): domain Bacteria; phylum Nitrospirota; class Thermodesulfovibrionia; order Thermodesulfovibrionales; family Dissulfurispiraceae; genus DYHD01. The sequence continues at coordinate 85,325 of DYHD01000002.1, forward strand.
CTGACCATATACCTTTTGCAGTTCCCTTCCCATCAAGAGATTAAATCTCTGGTCTGTACCACCAAGTTCTACATCAGCTTTAAGAACAACCGAATCATAACCTTGCAAGAGTGGATAGATAAACTCATGAATCCCAATTGGATTGTGATTTGAAAATCTCAGCTTAAAATCTTCTCTTTCGAGCATTCTGGCAACTGTAAGGGTAGCTTGAAGTCTGATTAATTCCGCAGCAGAAAGAACCTCAAGCCATTCACTATTGAACCTTAATATGGTCAATTCAGGATCAAGTATCTTAAAAACTTGCTCCTTATATGTTTCAGCATTTTTCATAACATCTTGTCTGGTTAGGGGCTTTCTTGTCTCAGATTTCCCTGATGGATCTCCTATCATGCCTGTAAAATCCCCTATCAGAAAGACAACTTGATGTCCTAACTCTTGAAACTGCCTCATCTTCTCAAGCAGAACGGTATGCCCAAGATGTATATCAGGGGCAGTGGGGTCGAAACCTGCTTTGATTATTAAAGGATTACCTTCTTTATAAGATTTTGCAAGTTTATTGTGAAGTTCGCTCTCAGAGATTATTTCTGTGCAGCCTCTTTTTATTGTTTGAATTTGTTTTTCAGGTGAAAGCATGGTTGATATATTATAATTTATAAGATGAAAAGGTCAAACCTTTGGTTATAAATGCTGATTTGCATCCCAAGTCATTCCCACCACCTCACTGAATCAAGGCAGAAGGTAAGTTTAAGAGATTGTGTCGTAATTAAAAATTTTATATATAAAGATACTCTAAATTTAATCCTCTTCTATTAAATACAATAAATTATCATCAATCTTGTATAGCATAGGGACAATCGTAATTTGCGGATATCTTATCCTTAGCTTCCTTGCTTGATATAATGTAAAATCAATTTCATTTCCAATCTCATATAATGGAGCAAAACAATTGAAATGTTCCTCTGCTGCTTGCCTATTCCAGCCTGCACCATTAACGAGACCACTTATAAAAGATTCCCGTTTGGGGTTGAGATTAGCCATGGCGCAATTATCATGACCAATAATAGCAAAATGCTTTAGTCCCCCAACTGCTATTGCAAAAGATATATGAAACTCGCTATTCCTCAGGTTTGCTCCACCTGTGCGTATGATATAAGCAAACTTCTTTGGAATCGTCAGATATTTGCGATTATCCATGCACATTCCTATGAGCATTTGGGCTTTGTCGTAAGAATCTAAAGGACGACTAAGATTATGATACTCAAGAAGAAGCCCTATAGGGCTTCTTTTATATTTATCAGGAATATCTCCAATATTCAAGACGCTTATTAATCTATCCATTAACATCCCTCCTTTAAAAAAAGCAAAAACAAGCAATCTTCTATAAAAAATTCACTTTATTTCTTAGTGATGACCGCCTTCTGAATGTCCTCCTGAAATCACATATACTGCATCGGAAGTGCCTTTATTTTCAAGAATGCATTCACTATCCCCGACTACATGCAGGGCTGTGCCTTCTATTAGTATGCCATTATAATATCCTGTTACCTGCAAGTCTCCAACCATAGCCAGCAGGATTTCCTCATGTCCCTTGCCAGGCTTTATTAATCTATCTTTCTCACCTGACTTCAAAACTCCATAAATCATATAGCAAGCGTGGCTACCTGTCTCCTTATAGCCGATTATGTGCTCTCCAAATTGAGAATTTAAAGCCTTATTTTTAAGATCGAATATATTCATTTTTATCCTTTTACACCTACCAAATAGTTATATTAAGTTCGATATTCAGCATTTATCTTAACATAATCCTCTGTAAGGTCACATGTTAAGACCTTTGCAGAACCTTTTCCAATATTAAGGTCAATTTTTATCGTTATCTCTTTTTCTTTTAACCTATTATTAGCTTCATTGTCATTACCCCTGCCAATACCGCCTTCTACTATCTTGAGCCTGTTTAGATAAATATCTATCTTATCCTCTCTTATATCTATACCCGAGTACCCTAATGCAGCCATCAATCGTCCCCAATTGGCATCATTACCATATATAGCTGTTTTTACTAAAAGTGAATTAGCAATCGAAAATGCTGCCCTTTGAGCATCCTTATCATTCTTTGCATTTATGACCTCGATCTCAACCAACTTAGTTGCCCCTTCTGCATCTTTGACGATAAGTTTGCTTAATTCTTGCGTAATTTCTATTAGTGCTGAAGAAAATATTGAAAAGGCTTCGGTATCAAGCTTAATTTTCTGACTGACTGAAAGGGCATTAGCCATAATCAAAATTGTATCATTAGTTGACATATCACCATCTATCGTTATTCGATTAAATGAATGATTAACTGCTGTCTTTAAAGATAGGTCAAGGGCTTGTTTTTCAATATCTGCATCGGTCACCAAAAAACACAGCGTAGTTGCCATATTTGGACATATCATCCCAGCTCCCTTGCATATCCCAGCTATTTTAACATCCCTATTGAAAATTCTCACCTTTCTCGTAACTATTTTGGGAAAGGTGTCAGTAGTCATAATAGCCCTTGCTGTATCTTCGATTGTATATTTTCCTACATCTGCAATCAAATTGGGGATATTTGAACGAATTCTATCAATTGGCAGGGGTGTTCCAATCACACCAGTTGAACAGACATAAACTAAATCTTGCTTAATTCGCAAGAGCTTAGCTGTTATTTCTGCCATCTCTACAGCATCCTTTAGCCCTTGTTTGCCTGTGCAAGCATTTGCATTTCCGCTGTTTATAATAATAGCCCTGCCTTGACCACTTTTCAACTTCTTCATATCGAGCCTAACAGGTGCAGCTTTAATCTTATTAGTAGTGAACATGCCTGACATTATACAATCTGTCTCGGAATATATAAGAGCCAAGTCATTTCTACCCGGTTTTTTTATTGCTGCCTCAGCTACTGAAAAAAGAAATCCCTTTGGAATATACAAACTCATTTTTTAGAACTCCATAGCTTTTTTGAATAAATCATATAGCTCATAATAATGGTGAGAATAATACTCATCACCTGAGCAGTTCTAAAAGGGCCAATATAAAGACTGTCAGCCCTAATCCCTTCGATAAAAAATCTGCCAAAAGAATAGAGAATTATGGATATTGCACCAATAAAACCGTCCTGAAATTGCTTCTTCCTTAAAACAAACCATACATAGAGAAAAACCCCAAGATTATAGAAAAGCTGATAAAGCATTGCAGGATGAACTGCTTTATTAGGAAATTCATTGCCTGCTGGGCTTCCAGGCGGAAAGACTATTCCCCAAGGCAGATTAGTAGGCATGCCGTGAGCTTCGCCATTCATAAAGTTGCCAAATCTTACAAAAGCCTCGCTTAAAACAACTAGTGGAATAACAGAGTCGCTGAATTTAAGAATCGGAACCTTATAATGCCTCAAATATAGGAGGGCAGCAACAAAGCCTGCAAGAAAACCACCGTGACTTGCAAGTCCACCACGCCAAATTGCTGGGATTTCTTTCCAGTTTAAGCTGTAATATTCCCAGTTGAAAATAACATAATATGCCCTCGCACCTATTAACCCGGCAAGGACGGTGACAAAAATGACATTAATTATTTCATCTTTTGATAGGGGAATGCCTTTTCTCTGAGCTTCCTTATTGAGAAGATAAATGCTTAGCAATATTGCCAGCAAATACATCAGCCCATAAAATCTTATCTCAAGAGGTCCTATCTTGAATAATACTGGATGCATTATGAAAGGTTAACAGAAAAAATAGAATGTTTTCAATAATAAAGATTACTTGATATGGTGCCGGTGGGGAGAATCGAACTCCCACTCCCCGAAGGGAAACGGATTTTGAGTCCGTCGCGTCTGCCTGTTCCACCACACCGGCTTTTTGAGTATTATAATTATTTCGACAAACGCGCCCAGGAGGATTTGAACCCCCGACCTGCGGATTCGTAGTCCGACGCTCTATCCATCTGAGCTATGGGCGCTATAAAAATAGAAATGATATATAATATAACATATATATTTTTAGAAAAACTAATTATCCAAATGACCTGCACACTTTTCTCATCTTTTGATAAAGATGTAGGGGCAGGTTTAAAACCTGCCCTGTTTGAATCCATATCGGCATCAGAATGGGCAGGTTTTAAACCTGCCCCTACATCACCAGAAAATAAAATAACAATCCCGTGGACATGATTCGGCATTATAATGAACAACAAATTGAAATTTCAAAAATGCTATGAAACGGCTAATTTTCAATCTTTAATAATCACATAAATTTAAAAAGTTTTTTTTCTATTGACTGCGAAAGCAGAAATATTGCATTTTATTATCAATTCATCGATTGATCGGAGGTAGAAATGGTCAGCAAGATTGTCCTTGCATATTCAGGCGGATTGGATACATCAGTTATAATTAAATGGTTAATAGAGACTTACAATGCTGAAGTAATAGCTTTTTGCGCCAATCTCGGGCAGGGTGAAGAATTAGAATCTATAAAGGAAAAGGCTTTAATTACTGGTGCATCAAAGGTTTATGTCGAAGATGTGAGAGAAGAATTCATAACCCAATACATATTCCCAATGCTTAGGGCAAATGCCGTTTATGAAGGGGCTTATCTACTCGGCACATCCATTGCCCGTCCACTAATAGCGAAAAAGCAGGTTGATATAGCAATAAAAGAAGGTGCAGATGCTGTTGCTCATGGGGCTACCGGCAAAGGCAATGATCAGGTAAGGTTTGAGATGACTTATTATGCCCTCAATCCTGATATAAAGGTCATAAGTCCCTGGCGTGAGTGGGCATTTGATTCGAGAAGCTCTCTTATTGAATATGCAAAAAAACATGGAATATCCGTTCCTGTCACTGTTGAAAAGCCCTTCAGCACAGACCGTAACTTATTCCACATCAGCTATGAGGGAGGCATACTCGAAGATATATGGGCAGAGCCACCTCAAGATATGTACACTATGATGACTTCCCCTGAGAAGGCACCTGATAAGCCGACTTATATCGAGATAACCTATAAAGAAGGGAATCCTGTTAGTATTAATAATAAAGAAATGCCACCTGTTGAGCTGTTTGAGACTCTCAATGAGATTGCAGGTGCAAATGGCATAGGCAGGGTAGATATAGTCGAAAACAGATATGTAGGGATAAAATCCAGAGGCGTATATGAAACCCCTGCAGGGACTGTCTTACATATAGCACACAGGGCGGTAGAGTCTATTACTCTTGATAGGGAAGTGTTACATCTTAGAGATTCATTGATACCCAAATATTCGGAGTTTATATATTATGGTTACTGGTTTTCTCCTGAAAGGCTCATGCTCCAGACGGCTATAGACTCCATCCAGAAGGATGTGAACGGAACAGTGAGGCTTAAACTTTATAAGGGGAATTGCATTGTAGTGGGAAGAAAATCATCTAATTCTCTTTATAATCCACAACTGGCAACATTTGAGGCTGAGAAAATTTATAATCAGAAAGATGCTGAAGGCTTCATCAGGCTTAATGCCCTTAGATTGAGAACAAGAAGTCTATTGAATCCAGATAAAATATAAATGAAGGAATATGAGCTTGTCTAAAAACTACGATTTCACTCGACTGTCATTCCCCGACTTGATCGGGGAATCCAGTCTTTTCAATAGGTTCTGGATTGTCCGGTCAAGCCGGACAATGACAACATGCGAGTTTTTAGACAGGCTCATATCCTCTACCTTCTTAATAATATGAATTCTGCAAACATAAAATATTGGCTTGCTTTAACAAATGTTAAGGACATAGGTCCTGCTGCTATTAAACGTTTGTTAAGTGTATTCATTTTACCCGAAAAGGTATTTAAAGCTGCTTTATCAGAGATAAGCGATGTCTTAAATATTAGAGAGTCACAAGCAAAAAACATTAAAGAGTTTGACGAATGGGATAAAGTTGAGAAGGAAATACAAAAGATCAAAAAACATGACATAAGAATAATAACCTTCAACGACACCGAATATCCTGAATCCTTAAAGCAGATTGATTCTCCTCCCATGCTTCTTTATTGTAAGGGGTTTGTTGATCCTAATGATAGATACGCCGTTGCCATTGTAGGCTCAAGGATGATGACTGAATATGGCAGAAGGGTTGCTGAAAAAATAGCATCAGAGCTCTCTAATTGCGGCTTAACAATTGTAAGCGGTATGGCGAAGGGCATAGATACAATATCACATAAGAGTGCTCTTAAGGCAGGGGGACGAAGTATAGCTGTCTTAGGTTCTGGGCTTGACAGGCCATATCCTTTTGAGAATAATGAGCTTTTCAGGGTATTGTCTAAATCGGGTTGTGTCTTGAGTGAATTTGCGATGGGGACACCCCCTAACAAAGAAAACTTTCCAAGAAGAAACAGGCTTATAAGTGGGCTATCTCTTGGCGTTATTGTTATAGAGGCAACAAAGGAAAGCGGTTCTTTAATTACAGCTAATTACGCCCTCGAACAGAATAAAGAGGTTTTTGCTGTGCCAGGTAATATTACTTCTAAAAGCTCTTCTGGAACGAATGAACTCATCAAAAAAGGCGCTAAACTTGTTCAGGTAGTTGATGATATCTTAGAGGAATTACATCCACATCTCGCAGGTCTTAAAGAATATAGCCTAAAAATTCTATCAAAAAAAACAACCACTGTTAATAATCTTCCAGAAATAAGCGATGATGAAAAGAATATCTTAAGTGTAATTGGAAATGATCTTGTTCATATTGATATTATTTCAAGAAAGCTTAATTTAGTCCCTACGAGGTTGCATCCTCTATTGCTTGATCTAGAAATAAAAGGACTAATTAGACAGACAGAAGGCAACAAATTTTGTATAATATAAAGTTTGATTCTTATAAGAAAATTCATCATGAGGTGTTGATTTGGCAAAGAGATTAATAGATATAATAAGGGTTTTCGCTAGAGAACTCTTAGAGCATGGCTATGATATTGATTATGCACTGAAAAAAATGAGCATTTTCGATATGGACTTTACAGCATTAACCGAAGACTTGCTCGAACTCGAATTGACAAATTCTATAGATGAACTCGAACTTGATACAATTAGGGTTCTACTTGCATATATACTTATTAATGATACCGATCTTGATATAGAAGTGATATATTCATTTGTTTTTGGCAGCGGCAGACAAATAGTATGGAATTAGGGGGATTAAATTGAAATCGCTTGTAATAGTAGAATCGCCTGCTAAGGCTAAGACTATCGGTAAAATATTGGGCAGTGAATATAGCATAAAGGCATCTATTGGGCATATAATAGATCTCCCAAGCAATGAACTCGCTGTAGATATTGATAATAATTTCAAACCACATTATGTAGTTATACCGGGAAAAGAAAAAATACTTAATGAACTTAAAAAAGAGTCAAGGAATGCCGATGCTATTTATCTTGCTACAGACCCTGACAGGGAAGGTGAGGCGATAGCCTTTCATATCGCAGAAGAGATTAAAAAACAAAAAAAGTCAAAAAAGATTTATAGAATAACTTTTCATGAAATTACCCAAAAGGCTGTAAGGGAGTCAATAGAAAATCCTGGGGATATCGATAATGACAAGGTTGCAGCTCAGCAAACTCGGAGAATACTCGACAGGCTTGTGGGTTATAATCTAAGCCCATTTTTGTGGAGAAAGGTTAGGAGGGGCCTCAGTGCAGGGAGGGTGCAGTCTGTAGCTCTTAGACTCATAGTTGATAGAGAAAGAGAGATACAGTCCTTTGAAAAAGAAGAATATTGGACTATCGAGACTATTTTTCAGCCCCTTTTAATCTCAGACATTTCTACAGCCCCACCGCAACTTAAAGCAAGGCTTTATAAATATAAAAATTCATTATTGATTAATAGAGACGCTAAGGGCAAGGACAGATTTTTAATAAGAGACTCTGAAACTGCTAACCAGATACTTAATCTCCTAAAAGATGAAGAATACAAAGTCGTTAGGGTAGAAAAGAAACTAAAGAAAAAATCTCCAGCCCCTCCATTCATAACGAGCACATTGCAACAGGAAGCAGCCAGAAGGCTTAAGTTTCCTGCTAAAAAAACTATGAAGGTCGCTCAAGAGCTTTATGAGGGCGTAGAGCTTGGTAAAGAAGGCTCATCAGGACTTATAACTTATATGAGGACCGATTCATTCAACATTGCACATGAAGCTCAAAAATGGGCAAGAGAATATATAAAAACGAAATTTGGAAAGGAATTCATCCCCGAAAAACCACCAAAATATAAAAGTAAGGGCTCTGCTCAAGAGGCACACGAGGCTATAAGGCCTACATATCCTGACAAGCCGCCTGAATCAGTGAAGCAATTTCTCACAAAAGAACAGTTTAATTTATATACCCTTATATGGAACAGATTTATTGCAAGCCAGATGTCCCCTGCAAAACTTGAACAGACTGTCTTGATAATAGAACCCGAAACAGGCAGGACAGAATTAAAAGGCACTGAATTCAGAGCTTCAGGGACGGTAGTAAGATTTACAGGTTTTATGCATCTTTATACTGAAACAAAGGATGATATTGCAGAAGAAGAAGATGGTATTCTGCCAGACATGCAAGGTGGCGAATTACTTAGTTTAATCGATATACAATCCGTTCAGCATTTTACCCAACCTCCACCTAAATATACTGAAGCATCTCTTGTGAAGGCATTAGAAGAGAATGGGATAGGAAGACCAAGCACTTATGCAACCATATTATCAACCATTCAAGACAGGAAGTATGTCCAAAAAGAAGACGGAAGGTTTTCCCCGACTGAATTAGGAATTATAGTTAGCGACCTTCTCGTTGATAAATTTCCAGAACTTATGGATGTAGGCTTCACTGCTAAAATGGAGGATGATCTCGACGAAATAGAAGGTTCACGGATGGACTGGATAAAGGTAGTCAAAGATTTTTATTATCCTTTTAGGAATGAACTCGATAAAGCATCGAAGGATACAGGCAAGGTTAAGCCAATAGATATACCGACTGATATAACTTGCGAGAAATGCGGCAAGTCAATGGTCATCAGGTGGGGAAGGCATGGCAGGTTTCTTGCTTGCTCGGGTTATCCTGAATGCAAGAATACAAAACAGCTTAATGATGATAAACCAGATTCTGGCAATGGACCACAGACTACAGATGAATTTTGTGGGAAATGTGGCAAACCAATGTTGATTAGAAGCGGACGGTTCGGCAGGTTTCTTGCTTGCTCGGGTTATCCCGAATGCAAAAGCGCCAAACCTCTCGGCACAGGCATTCAATGCCCATTAGATGGGGGCGATATAGTGCAAAGAAAAACAAGAAAGGGCAGAATATTCTGGAGTTGTAGTAATTACCCTCAATGCAAATTTGCAACATGGAATAAACCTGTCTCAAATGAATGTCCTAAGTGTAATGTAGGTTTAGTTGCTGAGAAAATTAATAGAGAGGGCAAGATTATCCATTTTTGCATGAATAAAAACTGTAATTATTCTGAAGAAACACAGCTTGCTGACACGATGTCTGGCAAATCATAAAGTTTTTATCATAAAAAGCTTCAGCTTTTATTTTTGACCCTATGATAAAAGAATTCAAACTGCAGATAAATTAAACAAGTATTTTGTTTTTTCCTGACAGATATAACTTTATACTTTTATAATAATATCAATTCTGCAGGATATCCCAACCCCTCTTTTTAGAGGGGATTAATGGGTGTGTATTTCCATAACCCCTTTGTGAGCTGAGACTCATAGAGGGGTTTAGGTAATAATTATCTTAATAGCAAAAGGGGTAAGATTTGATTCAGAGCATGACAGGTTTTGGTTCAGGTGAGAGCGATGGCTTCAAAGTCGAGATACGTTCTTTAAATCACAGGCATACTGAAATTTCTATTAAAATGCCTTCTTTTTTGATTGAACAGGATATGCCAGTTAGAAATCTTATCAGATCAAGATTTTCAAGGGGCAAGTTTGATGTTAATGTAATTCTCACCAACAGGCAAAAAAACAAAATTAAAGCAAATAAAGAACTTGCACAAGAGGTATATCAAGCACTTCAAGATTTGAAAGCAGAGCTATTGATAGAAGGTTCTATTGATTTGAATTCAATGGCTATGTTCAAAGAACTCATACTAACCGAGGACTTAGAGTATAATCAGGAAGCCTTTTTAAGTGCTGTTGAGGCAGCTATATCGAGGGTTTTTGAGATGCGGGCAAGAGAAGGAGAGGTGATAAAGAAAGATATCGAGATTATGCTAAGCAGATTAGAAAGAAAGCATGAACTTATAGAGACACTCTCAAAAAATTCAATCCAAATTCACAGAGATAACCTTACCAAAAAGATAACTGAGCTTCTCTCAACAATATCAGTTGATGAATGGAGGTTAAATCAAGAGATAGCACTTATTGCACAAAAGAGTGATATAAGCGAAGAGCTTTCAAGACTTAAAAGTCATATAGAACATCTTACTTCAGTTCTCTCAGAAGAAGAATCAGTAGGCAGAAAGCTCGATTTTATTTTACAAGAGATACTTAGAGAGGCTAATACAATAGCCTCAAAAACTGATATCCTCGATGTTATTAATCAAGTTATTGAGATAAAGACCGAAGTAGAAAAATTGAGAGAGCAGGCTCAGAACTTACAATAATGAGATCAACATACATAAATATTGGATTTGGCAATATAATATCTGTTGGGCGGATTATAGCTATCCTCAATCCCGGCTCAAGGGCTCTAAAGAGACTCAAGGATGAAGCTAAGGAAAGAGGTAAGCTGGTCGATGCTACCGAGGGCAAGAAGGTTCGTTCTATTATAATAACTGACAGTGACCATGTCATCTTGTCTGCTATTCAGCCTGAGACATTGATGAATCGTATATTAGAACTTAAAAAGCTAAGCTATGATGAATAGAAAAGGAATTATGTTTATAATATCAGCCCCGTCTGGCGCGGGTAAGACAACCCTTTGCTATAAATTGGTTGAGATTTGCTCAAAGCTTTGTATTTCAGTTTCATATACTACCAGAAAACCCCGACAGGGAGAAATTGACGGGGTTCATTATCATTTTGTAAATGACGACACCTTTAACAATATGATCTTAGCAGATGAATTTCTCGAATGGGCAAAAGTTCATGACCATTTATATGGCACATCTAAGAAGAAAACTGATGAGATTCTGACACAAGGTCTTGATATTCTTCTGAATATAGATGTGCAAGGAAGCAGGCTTTTACGGGCAAATATCCCTGATTCTGTCTTAATTTTTATCCTCCCGCCTAGCATGGAGATACTCGAAAAAAGATTAAAAGGCAGAATGAGTGATTCTGAAGAAACAATACTCAAAAGAATAAAAAAGGCAAAAAATGAAATAATGGAATATAAGCATTATGACTATGTTATAGTAAATAATATACTTGAAGAAGCCCTTATTCAGCTTAAATCAGTCGTCATAGCTGAACGATTAAAGGTATCAAGAACAGAACATATCTGGATAAAAGAAAACTTTTTATAAATTTAAGGAGAATCATTAATGGATATTATATTGCTCCCGATAGAGCTAAACAAGGAAAAAATTGATAGCCGTTTCAGGCTTGTAATTATTGCCACTCAAAGAGCTATCGATATGTCAAAAGACCATAAAACAGCTATTCAGGGCAAAAATAAAAAGATAACCACAAATGCTATTTTAGAGGCTGTGACAGGGGATGTTGAGTTCTTTACAGGTGAGGATGCAAGAATGAATCTTGAAAAGGCTGAAAAATTAGATTATAGGAGATGGATTACAGAAAAGAAAAAACCTATAGGAGATATAACAGAACTTGAAAAAGAACTAAAGGTATATCTTCATGAACAAGACAAAGAGTCGCTCGAAGATACCTTCTTTTTCACCGAACCAGAAGCCTCAGAACAGCTTAGTGAATCGGAAGAGTTATCAGAAGAATTGAAAGATAATCAAGAAGATAATGAGTAAAAAGTGCTTAAAGATAAATCGATACTTCTCGGCATAACAGGAAGCATAGCCGCCTATAAATCAATTGAACTTATTAGAGGACTTGTTCAGGAAGGGGCTATTGTCTCTGTAATTATGACAGAAGCTTCAAGAAAGTTCATCACCCCCCTTTTAGTGGAATCAGCCACAGGCTGCAAGGTCTATTGTGATATGTTTGACGATCCCTTTTCTCATATTGACCTGCCTCGAAAAGCAGATTTATTCGTTATAGCCCCTGCTACGGCTAATATAATCAATAAATGTGCCTGTGGCATTGCCGATGACCTTCTCAGCACCGCCTTAATAACATTCAAAGGGCAGTTGATATTGGCACCTGCTATGAATTGGAGGATGTATGAAAATGCTATTTTTCAGAAGAACCTCCAGTATATGATAACATCAGGCGTAATAATAGTTGGACCAGAAAAAGGGTCTCTTGCTTGTGGTGAAGAGGGATTAGGCAGGATGTCAGAGCCTGATAAGATTATAGATGCAATAAAGGCTGCGTTAACTTTGAAAGATATGTTAGGACAAAAAGTTCTCGTTACCGCTGGACCAACTAGAGAGCATATAGACCCTGTCAGGTTTATTTCCAATAGGTCTTCGGGCAAGATGGGCTTTGCAATCGCAAGAAATGCTTCTATACGGGGTGCAAAAGTTACGCTTATAACTGGGCCTGTGCCCATTAAAGAACCTCGTGATGTGTCCATTATTAAGGTCAGCTCTTCTGAGGAGATGCATCGGGCTGTTATGGAAAATATCCTTTCAAATACTATGCTTGTAATGTCAGCAGCCGTCTCTGATTATTATGTAGCAAATGTCTCTAATAAAAAAATTGAGAAGACCGATACACTTACTCTTGAGCTTATAAGAACTAAGGATATCATAAAAGAGGCAGGACAAATACCTAATAAGCCTTTCATTATTGGATTTTCAGCTGAGACAGGTCATATGATAGATAGGGCAAAGGAGAAATTGCTCAAAAAGAATATGGATATGATTGTTTTTAATAATGTATCAAAAGAAGGTTCAGGTTTTGATGTTGACACTAATGAGGTAGTAATAATTGATAAATCAGGTGAAAGGTATTTACCCCTAATGCATAAAGATGATGCCGCAAAAGAGATACTCGATAGAGCCTTACAGATAAAAAAAATGTTTTATTCATGAATATATTTTGAATAATAATTCTTTAACAATGCAAAAGGTAATCGCAATAGATGGACCTTCTGGTGCAGGCAAAAGCACTATCTCAAAGATGCTGGCTGAAAGAATAGGATTTCAATTTCTTGACACAGGAGCGTTATACAGAACAGCAGCTCTTTATTTAATCGAAAAAGGTCTTGACGAAAATAGTTCAGATAATGATATTTCATCTGCATTGGAGGAAATTCAAATTAAATTTATTGGTGATGAGATTTGTATTGTTAATAAATCAGATTTAAAAAATGGTATTTTAGGATTTTCTTTGTGCAGGGATATCTCACAGGAGATAAGAACCCCCAAAATAGGTCATTACGCATCCGTTTTTTCAGCAAGGAAACCCGTCAGAGACTTTCTTTTGAATGCTCAAAGAGATGCAGCAATTTCTAATAATATTGTCGCAGAAGGTAGGGATATGACAACCGTTGTGTTCCCTTTCGCATGGAAGAAATTCTATCTGGATGCATCAGAGATCGAAAGGGCTAACAGGAGATATAAACAATTAGAAGCAAAAGGCATTAAAATATCAATACAAGAGGCAATAGATGATATAAAAGAGAGAGATCACAGGGATATGAGCCGAGATATTGCACCCTTAAGGAGAACAGAAGATGCTATTTATATTGATTCTACAAACTTAAGTCCTCAAGAGATCATAGATTTAATATTCAAAGTTATCAAAAATAATTAATACCATTTGATTAGCATATACCCACCATTAAGCTTCATCTAAATTTAAAATAATACATTGACTTTTATCGCTCTTTTTTTGCAATAATTTTCAACTGAATCTCTTATATAATTGCATTATGTTTATATAATGCTTATAATTACAATTAGCTTATATTAGTAGAGGACTGCTGCAATACTCTATCAGAGTCTGTTTATAAGTTATTAATGTTTATAGTCGAACATCTCCCTCCTTTATTGGGAATCCAGTATTTTGATTTAGGTTAATGGATTCTTTGCTCAAAACAGAGAATGGCATTAACATTAATCAAGTTATAAATTGATTTATAGCTATATTATATTAAATGTCAGATATAGAAATTATAAAGGCAAAAAGAGCTGGTTTTTGTTTTGGGGTAAAAAGGGCTGTAAATATCACATTCAAGGCTGCTAAAAAAGGCAAAGGGGTATTTACCTTAGGTCCTTTGATACATAATCCTCAGGTAATTGAAAAACTTTGCAAAGAAGGTGTATGCCCTACAGAAAATACAGAAGACAGAAATATCCAAACTCTTATTATTAGAACTCACGGTATCCCTTTAGAATTATATCAGACCTTCTTAAAAAAGGATTTTAAAGTTATTGATGCAACATGCCCTTTTGTAAAAAAAGCACAACAATATGCTAAACTTCTATGTGATGAAGGTTATCAGGTAATAATTCTTGGAGATGAAAAACATCCAGAAGTGAAAAGTTTGATGAGCTATGCAGGTAAAGATGCTATCATTCTCGATTCAAATCAGGAACTGCAGAAAATAAAGAATAAAAAAAGGGTTGGAGTAGTAGTCCAGACAACACAACCTACAAATCTGCTTCAAGAGTTTATCGGCAAATTAGTGAGTCGTGTCAGCGAATTGAAAGTGTTCAATACAATATGCAACTCCACTGCACTTAGACTTAAAGAAACAAAAGAGATCGCCAGAAGGGTCGATCTAATGATTGTAGCTGGTGGTAAAAACAGTGCCAATACAACCCAACTTGCTACTTTGTGTAATGCTTCATCTGTTAAAACTTATCATATTGAAACTTCATCTGAAATAAAAAAAGAATGGATAAAAGATGTAGCGAGGGTTGGTATAACCGCTGGTGCATCTACACCTGAATGGATTATCAGTGAAATAGAGAGTAGAATTAGAGATATAGGAGGAAATGGAGATAATGGATACCCACATGAAAGTGGAAGAAACTAAAGATATTGAAAGTCTTTATACTGAATCTCTACTTAGAATTGAAAGGGGGATTATAACAAACGGGAAGGTTATAGCTATAAAAAATGACGGGGTTGTTATTGATATTGGCTATAAATCTGAGGGATTTGTGCCAGTCAATGAATTCTCAGAAGAAGAGTTCTTAGAACTAAAAGAAGGCAATAATATCGAGGTGTATGTCGAAAAACTTGATGACCAGGGGGGTGTAATACTATCGAGGTCAAGGGCTTCAAAGATAAGGACTTGGGAGAGACTGAAAGCCATTTATGAGAGCAATTCACAATTAGAAGGCACCATAACTGAAAAGACAAAAGGGGGATTTTTTGTTGATGTTATGGGTATCAAGGCTTTCCTTCCAGCATCTCAGGTTGATTTGAAAGTTATAAGGAACTTCGATGCTTTTATTGGACAAAGAGTTCCTCTTAAGATACTCAAAATATCACATCCCAAAGGGTTTGGTGCTCAATTAAGCAATCAACCATTGGAAAGTTCTCTGATAGTATCCAGACGACAAGTTATCGAAGAAGAGAAACAAATGAGAAAGGAAGAAACCTTTAAAATATTGCGTGAGGGCGTAATTTTGAAGGGTGTTGTCAAGAATATTACAGAATATGGCGTATTTGTTGATATTGGCGGTATTGATGGGCTGCTTCATATCTCTGATATATCATGGCGTAAGGTGAACCATCCTTCTGAATTTTTCTCGATCGGTGATGAGAAGGAATTTATGGTCATCAGATTTGATAAAGAAGCAGAGAAGATTACCCTCGGATATAAACAGAAGACCACTGATCCATGGTTGACCGTTGAAGAAAATTATAGTCCGGGCATGACTGTCAAAGGCAAGGTGGTCAGCATAACTGATTATGGTATTTTTGTTGAAGTGGAGGAAGGCTTAGAAGGGCTTGTTCATATAACGGAACTTGATTGGACACCTCGACCAAAACATCCATCAAAATATGTTTCTGTTGGTAGTGAGGTTGATGTTGCAATTCTGAGCGTCAAAAAAGATGAAAGAAGACTATCTCTTAGCATTAAACAGCTTAAACCAAAGCCATGGCAGGTAGTTGCAGAAAAATATAAGCCCGGAGACAAGGTCATAGGTAGAGTTAAGACTCTAACTGATTTCGGTGCATTTATAAGATTGCCTGAAGGAGTTGACGGACTAGTTCATATTTCCGACCTCTCATGGACAAAACATATAACACACCCATCTGAAGTATTAAGAAGGAATCAAAAAGTGGAGGTGCAAGTATTAAGCATTGATCCTGAGAAAGAAAGGATGGCACTTGGAATTAAACAGTTATCCCCAGATCCATGGGAAAACGAGATTCCAGGGAAGTTTAAACTTGGTGAGGAGTTTACCGGAAAGGTTCTTAAAAAGACTGATTTTGGAGTCTTCGTTGAATTATCCGGAGATGTAGAAGGACTTGTCTATTCTTCTGAGATTGATAATTCTAAAGAGATAGCCGAAGGCAGCGAAATTCAAGTACGGGTAATAAAAGTTAATCTGGAAGATAGAAAAATTGGGTTGAGTATGAAAAATATTAAAAAGGTATAAAAATGAAAAAAACATTCCTTTTTATAGCAATTTTTTTTCTATTTTTGATAATTTTGAGTGCTATTTTTACTTTATTCTTAAAAGATGTGCCCATCGGCGCCAGAGTGGCATTAGTAAAGGTGGAGGGGGCGATTATTGAGTCAAAGACTATCGTTGATGAGATAAGAGGTTATGTTAAGGACCCTTCGATAAAAGCAATTGTATTAAGGATTAATAGCCCTGGAGGCGGTGTTGCACCATCACAAGAGATTTATGCTGAGGTTAAAAGGGCTGCTTCAGTTAAGAATGTGATAGTCTCTATGGGTGCTGTTGCAGCATCTGGTGGTTATTATATTGCATCACCAGCAACCAGAATTATAGCAAACCCTGGCACAATAACTGGCTCTATAGGTGTTATAATGGAAATCCCTAATCTTAAAGAACTAATGGACAAACTTGGCATCAAAACAGAAGTGATAAAGAGTGGTAGACATAAGGATATAGCATCTGTGTTCAGAGGAATTGGAAAAGAAGAAAGGGATATTCTTCAAGGACTTATAAGTGATGTTCATGAGCAGTTTATCAGTGATGTGGCTGAGAGTCGTAAGATCCCTAAGGAGAATATTTATAAGATTGCAGATGCCAAGGTTTTTTCTGGAAGGCAAGCTGTAAAAATAGGATTGGTAGATGAGCTCGGTGATTTACAACATGCTATTAATGTGGCGGCAGCCCTCTCGGGAATTGAAGGTGAACCAGAAGTGGTGGTGAAAAAGAAAAAATCTCCCTTTATAGAATTATTAGAAGGCAATATTCATGAAATAATCCTAAAACTTCTTCCAAAGTTTGAGTTAAAGTATGAATTTGCACCTCAGGGAGGGTTACAATAATGACTAAATCAATGCTGACTGAAAAGGTTTCGGAAAGATTGAAAGAACTAACTAGAAAGCAAATAGCTGTGATAATCAATACAATTTTTGATAACATGAAAGAAGCCCTTAATAAAGGTGAAAAAATAGAGATCAGAGGATTTGGAATTTTCCGTATCAAGGAGCGAAAAGCAAAGATAGCAAGAAACCCTAAGACAGGTCAAAAAGTTAGTGTCTCAGAGCGAAAAACCATTCATTTTAAAACGGGCAAGGCGCTTCATAACGCATTAAATAAAATTAAATAATAATAAAATAACTGCGACCATTGCTTTGCCATATGGACAGAAGAGACTTCCTAAAAAGATTTATAAAAGCATTTTTTTTTGCTCTAAGCCTTAGCATAATTTCTATAATATCCTATATATATCCAACGAAAATCAAGCAAAAGAAGACATTCTATATTTATCTCACTGAAGAAGAAAATCTCCCCAAAATCGGCATCAGGAGGTTTGAATATATATTCAAAAATGAAGAAAAAACAATTAATAGTTTTGTTTTCCTAAAAAAAGATGATAAGGGGTTGGCTGTTTTTTCTCCTTTCTGCACCCATCTTGGTTGTCTTGTAAAATGGAATAATATTCAAAAAGAGTTTATATGTGCATGTCATGGCGGAAGATTTGATGTAGAAGGCAAAGTTATTGCGGGACCGCCTCCGATGCCTCTTGAGAGATTGCCTTTTGATATAAAAGACGGCAAGGTATATATAGGTATAAAATTATATGGGTAAGGTATTTGATTGGTTAGATAGACAATTTCATTTGATATCTCCTCATAAAAGGTTTTTTCAAAGGTCTGTGCCGCCTGATCTCAACTATACATATTGTTTTGGGGGCATAGCCTTTACTTATTTCCTCATACTCGTCTTTTCTGGATTATTGTTATCAATATATTATGTGCCATCAGAGAATGATGCTTATAAAAGTGTAATGATAATTACAAATGAAGTCCCCCTTGGCTGGGTTATAAGGGGGATGCACAAGTGGTCTGCATCCTTTTTCATAATCTTTATTATTATTCATGCAATTAGGGTTTTTGTCTCAAAGGCATATCGTCCACCGCGGGAGCTGAATTGGATAGTGGGGTCATTAACTTTAATAACGGCTATGGCATCAGGGTTCACAGGTTATCTGCTTCCATGGGATCAAAAGGCTTATTGGGCTACTGAAGTTGGTACTTCAATGGTTGGAACAATACCATTTATAGGAAAATACTTGATGTATGCAATTCGTGGCGGTGCTGAGGTTAATGCAGCAACATTAATCCGCTTCTATAGCATGCATGTTCTCTATCTGCCTCTTATTACGGGCATTCTATTGTGGTTCCATTTTCATATGATAAAGAGGCAGGGGATATCCGCTAAGCTTTAATGATGGATACATTTAATAAAGATAAAAGGGTAAAGAAATTTTATCCGGATTATTTATCGGAAATAATTTTCACTATGCTCATTGCTTTTGAGCTCTTGATAATTTTCGTCCTTCTTTATCCCCCAGTTGTAGGTAGGCAGATAGATCTTACCAAACCGTTTCAGCCTATTCCAGAATGGTATTTCCTATGGCTTTTTAAGCTAGTCGGATATTTTCATGGTTCTTTTGCTTTTATAGGGACGGTTATTATACCTCTGATTTTTGTATTGCTTTTATTATTTATTCCTTTTATTGACCATGGACGCTACGGTAGGATTAAAGCAATCATTGCTGGCATGATAATTCTAATAGGATTTATTGGTTTAACAATTTTTAGTATTTTATGAAAAATGTTTCTTTAGTTTTCTATTCGTCCCCACCCTACATTAGTCTTTGGCTCATAAAGGGTTATTTGATAAGGTCAATTTTGTAATTATAACCAAATGTTTTTGTTACTTTAATATTATATTTGTGTTACTTGAAATGTATAAATCCCTTGATTCTTGAATATTATCCTATTTTCATGTATTCTTATTAAAAATGTATAAAAAATGCTCAATCTTAACCCTTTTATTTGTCTCTATTTATATTCAATTAGCTTTTGATTATAAAGCTTATGCCAACATAACAAAGGCTGATTTTGAGAAAGCAAATCTAAATGTTGGTAAACATGCCGAATTCATAAGGATTGTTTTGGCCGTTCCTTCTGAAGAAATTGCAGAAAATATCTCAGTATTATTAACAGATAGTAAACTTATTAAAATAGTCTTTTCGCAACCGCTTGTTTTAACTTTCAACAGGTCCGGAGTCGAGCAAAAAATCCCTGCAGGGGAGGGATTTTTTGAGATTACGAAGGAGATAAAAGCATTGTCCGGGACTAATTTTTGTTTAATTCAAGCAGAAAACCTCGAAAATTATAAACTAACTAAGATGACATCTCCTCCAAGAATAGTTATTGATATATATACTTATAGGGATAAGTCAATAACTGAACCTGCAAAACCTTCCATAATATCGCCTGATGTGCCGATTAAAAGATCTTTTTCGACTTTTGTTATAGACCCCGGTCATGGCGGCCATGATAAAGGAATTAATGATGAAAATAATCGTGAGAAAGACATTGTTCTTAATATCTCAAAAGAAATGGCTCGAATGCTTACTGCCAAGAACAAAAAAGTTTTCTTAACAAGAAAGGCTGATCAAAGGCGATTAATAAAAGACCGCATCTCTTTTGCAAATTCTAAATCGCCCGATCTGTTCATAAGCATTCATATCTCTTCTCATGATGAAGGCTTTGTTTATACTTATACAAATGAAGGAAATAAAACCCCAAATGATATAAAAAGTAAGATAGAGAATGATATAGCTATAAACTTAATTAACAATATAAAAAAAGATTCGGGTCTTAATCTGAGACATGAAAGGCTGCCTCTGCCTCTGCTTATGCACATAAGGTCTCCTGCTTTATTTATAGAATTGCCTCATTTTAGGAATTTTTCATATGACAAGAAAGAGACGGAGAGATTAGTAAATGCCATTATTAGAAGCCTTACTCTGACATTACCTATGAATTAGCTAAGGTCTATAAATATGAAACGAAAAAGTCTTATAATCTCAATCTTAGTTCTTCTAATCGCTTTTATCTCAGGCTGGTTTGTAACAGAATATTATCTATCTACTGAAAAAGAAAAAATCACTCAAACTGACACAGGCAAACCGGAACCAAATATAGAAATTCAGCCTGACGGCAGACGTGCGATGACTGTGAAGATATTTTATCCATCAAAAATTGATATACAATCAAAAGAAGTGACAATATATACTAACTATCTTCCTGTCAATATTGCTGAGGAAGTTGTTAAGGAATTTCTTAAGGAATTCAAAGGCGGCATAAGCAATACAAGACTGCTTGGTGTTTATAGGGATAGCAATAATATCATTTATATAGATCTTTCTGATGATATAAGAAGATATTTCTCCGAAGATGCCAAGTTTGAGTATAATCTTCTTGAATCCTTATTGAACACTATCCTTATAAATGTACCGGGCAGTGAAGATGTAAAAATTGTAGTGGAAGGCAAAGAAATAGAAAGCATAGGTGGTCATTTCTACTGTATGTTTACCCTCAAGCGATAGATATAGAAACCGTCTCAATTGGGTAATTATTCCATAAAGGCATTGGCATCTGATTGAGGCAATTCTTGGACATCCTTTAGTCGCTTCTCAATCTTGCGGGAAGCTTTAGCAGCGTCCTCTATAGTCCCGCTTGCTTCTTGAAGTTTTTTATGTGTTTTCTCAAGGATTGTGCCAAACTTGTTGAACTCGGTTTTTACAGCCCCAAGTAATGCCCATACCTCTGAAGACCTTTTTTCTATAGCTAAAGTCCTGAACCCCATCTGTAAACTATTCAGGAGAGCCGCCATTGTGGTAGGTCCTGCAATATTTACCCTGTATTCTCTTTGTAATGTATCTGAAAGACCGGGAATTCTTAAGACTTCAGCATATAAACCTTCTATGGGTAAAAACATGATAGCAAAATCTGTGGTATTTGGAGGGTCAAGATATTTGTCCCTTATATCCTTTGCGGAGGATTTAATCTGAGATTCTAATTTCTTAACGAGTTCGTCAACTACTGATTGCTCACCATGTTCATGAGCCGAAACAAGTTTCTCATAGTCTTCTTTAGGAAATTTAGCATCTATTGGCAGCCATACGACATCAACATCTTTTTCATTTCGTCCGGGCAATCTTACAGCAAATTCTACTTTTTCATTGCTGTTTTTCTTAGTAGCGATATTCTTGGCATACTGATCATTGGTCAGGATTTGTTCTAATAATGCTTCAAGCTGCATCTCTCCCCATATGCCTCTTGCTTTTATATTTGATAGAATCTTTTTAAGGTCACCAACACTCGATGCCAAAATCTGCATTTCGCCAAGACCTTTGTGCACCATATCTAATCTCTCGCTGACAAGCTTAAAAGATTCACCTAAACGTTTGTCGAGGGTCTCGTGAAGTTTTTCATCAACAGTAACCCTCATCTTTTCGAGTTTTTCATTATTATCCTGTTGAATTTCTTTTAATTTTGATTCAATCATTTCCCTTATTTTATCGAGCTTTAAATCAGTAGTCTGGATTAGCTCCTTCTGTCTATTTGTAAGGCTATCAAATTTTTGAGCTTGCAATTCATTAAATTCTCTGATGTTTAGACTGAACCTATCCTCAAAAGATTTCAGAGACTTATTTAACTCTTCTCTGCCTTCTTTTGCATTAAGTGTATTTTGCTGGATCATCTTTGTAAGCTTATTTTCATTAGAATCAGTGAGGGCATAGAGTTGTTTAGAGAAAATATCAAGCTGGTCTTTTTGGAGATTAGCAATAGATGTCATATTATTAAGCACTTCCTGCCTTAATTGACCTGAGTGGGATGTCATCTCATGTCTATTAAGTGTTATTTCTTCTTTCAGGGCTCGTTCAGTCTTCTCATAGTTTTTCTCTAATACTGATAGTTGATTTTCAATCTGTTGCAGCTTATTATTTTGATTGCGGTTTATTAAAATAACCAATAAGACAATTGAAATAATTACTAAAAAGATAAGTATGAATAATAAGGTCTCAACCATTCCCCCTCCCCTTTAAAGAAAATAAATTATATTATTTAAAGATACTAAGTAATGAAACTATTTACTCGCAATGGCAATCTTCTGCCTCTATTATAGGGAAAAGTTTAAAACTTGTTAAGAGGCAATAGCAAATGGTATATTGAAAATATATAAAAATATGATTTTATTGTTAAAGTTTGGATTACATTCTAGTATTTTCCGAAAAAAGGAGATTGACTTTTAAAAAAGTTCCCTCTCACCTGATTGAAGAGGATTCGGGTGAGTATTCTATTTTTTTGAGAGTCATTGACGGAAAGAAGGATTAGATTAATGATAGCAATTATAGATTATGGGATGGGCAATTTAAGGAGTGTTGAAAAGGCATTCCTTAAGCTTGGTGCTGACGCTTGCATTACATCAGACCCAAAGGTTATCTTAACCTCAAACGGTATTGTCCTACCAGGCGTCGGGGCTTTCAAGGATTGTATGGCAAGCCTCGACAGGCTTGACCTTCTTGAGTTGATCAAGAAAGAGATTTTAAAAGGAAAACCTTATCTTGGAATATGTCTTGGTCTTCAGATATTATTCTCTGAATCTGAAGAGTTTGGCTTTTGCAAAGGAATGGACATATTCAAAGGCAGGGTGCAGAAATTTAAGTTTACTGATTCCTTAAAAAACCAGCCAGATGGCATCGCTCTTAAAATACCTCACATGGGTTGGAATACTGTAAGTATTATTAACAAACCCCCGATTTTTGCAGAGATACCTGATAATTCCTATTTTTATTTTGTTCATTCATATTATGTATCTCCTGAAGATCAAGATATTATTGCGGGAAAGACTGATTATGGCATTGATTTTACTTCAATGGTGTGGAGGGATAATATTTTTGCTGTCCAGTTTCATCCAGAGAAGAGCCAGCAGATGGGGTTGAAGCTTCTTGAAAGTTTTAAAAAAATCTGCGAAAGTGCATAGTTAATGAATAAAAGCGTAATACTCGGGACAGCCGGACATATTGACCATGGCAAGAGCGCCCTCGTAAAAGCCCTTACTGGGACCGATCCTGACAGACTTAAAGAGGAGAAAGAACGGGGTATTACGATAGACATTGGTTTTGCCAGCCTTTATTATCCTTCAGATGATCTCACTGTAGGGATTATTGATGTTCCTGGGCATGAGAGGTTGATTAGGAACATGCTCGCGGGGGCTGGTGGCATTGATATTGTTTTAATGGTCATTGCAGCAGATGAAGGCATCATGCCCCAAAGCAGAGAACATCTCGCTATCTGCGAATTATTGAAAATAAAGGCTGGTGCAATAGTAATTACTAAGGCAGACCTCGTTGATAGTGATTGGATTGAGCTGATTACAGATGAGGCAAAAGAATTTATAAAAGGAACTTTTCTTGAAAATGCTGATATAATCCCTGTATCTGCAAAGACTGGCTTCAATCTTGAGACTCTTAAGGAGAAGATCAGAGCTTTAGCATTAAATGTTAAGCCGAAGCTCATTGATGGTTTGTTTAGGATGCCTATAGACAGGGTGTTCACCTTGAAAGGGTTTGGGACTGTTGTTACGGGCACTGCACTATCAGGCACAATAAGCCTTGAATCACCAGTTGAGATACTTCCAACTGGGATTTCGAGCAAGGTAAGGGGTCTTCAAACTCATGGCAGGAGTGTAGAAAAGGCTTATGCAGGCCAGAGGACAGGTATCAATCTTCAAGGTATTGATAGGGATGAACTTAAAAGAGGTGATGTTGTAGTATCGCCTCAAAGATTCACCCCCACAAAAATTATTGATGCGAAATTAGATCTTTTGCCCAGCTCGCCAATTGTTAAGAGCAAAAGTCTTGTGCATTTCTATACAGGCACATCAGAGAGCATCGCAAGAATAATTATTTATGACAGAGAAGAAATAATGCCCGGTGAATCCTGTTTTTGCCAGTACAGGCTTCAACTCCCCGTGGTAACTCTTTCGGGAGATAGGTATATTATCAGAAGATTTTCACCACTTGAGACAATCGGCGGCGGGCAGATTTTAGACTCACATCCAACTAAAAGAAAAAGAAATACCGCCCTTAATGATTTAATTATATTTGATAAGGGGACACTCGCACAGAAAATAGAGACTAAAGTAAATAGGGCAAAATATGACGGCTATAGGATTTCAGAAGTGGAAGGATTAATAAGCGGAAGCATTTCTGAAATTAAAAATGCTATTAACCAATTAACTATGCAAGGGATAATAATAAAAAATCAGGACAATCTTTTTCACAAAGACAGTCTAAGCTCTTTTAAAGAAGCATTAATAACAATGCTTGGTAATTTTCATAAGCTAAACCCTCTAAAGAGTGGGCTTCCAAAGGAGGAATTAAAATCTGCATTCAAGCAAGAAGGATCTCGCTCTAATGCTATTTTCTCCCTTATCCCACAAATAAGCGAGGTAATTTTAGATAAGGATATTATAAGACTCAGAGATTTTAATATATCAAGTTCAGATTCACTCGAAGACATTAAGGCAAAGATTTTGAAAACCCTTAACGATGAGAGTTTTCAGCCATCGCTTAAGAATGAACTTGCATCTAAACTTTCTATTAGCGAGCAGGATACTGCTGATATTTTGAAACTGCTTACAAAATCAGGATTGCTCGTTAGAATTAATGATTCAATGTATATCAGTAAGCAACAGTTTGATAGAATGATCGAATTGTTGAAGCAATTCTTTTCAAAAAAACAGCAAATGACAGTCGCAGAATTTAGGGACATCTTAAATACCACTCGCAAATATGCTCTCCCCCTTCTCGAATACCTTGATTCAAATAAAATAACATTAAGAGTTGGGGAGATAAGAAAATTCATGTTAAAATAAAATAATTATGAATAGAAAAATTTTCTGGATACCTACATTATTGCTATTAGGTTTTTTTCTTGGAGGGATAACTTACTATTTATTAAGTAAGACTACAGCCCCTCAGTATCAACCTTTTACACCTCGTGTTCCAGCCCAAATTCAGGAGACCAGCAGAGCTTTTTCTGAGATTGTTGGTGCAGTATCTCCTGCCGTCGTTAATATCTCAAGCACGAAAACTATGAGAAAACAACCTTCTCCATTTGATGAACTATTTGATTTTCTGCAGCCATTTCCTGATGGAAGATCAAGAAAATGGAAGGAGCAAAGTCTTGGTTCAGGTGTAATAGTAACTTCCGATGGGTATATTGTCACAAATAATCATGTCATAGAGAAGGCAGACGACATCAGGGTCATTTTTGTTGACAAAAGAAGCTTCAGGGCAAAGGTCGTAGGCTCAGATCCTAAAACCGATATTGCTATTATAAAGATAGATACAGCGAATCTTCCTGTCTTGACATGGGGTGATTCTGACTCATTACAAGTAGGTGAATTTGTGCTCGCCGTCGGCAACCCCTTTGGATTGAGCAATACCGTAACGATGGGTATTGTAAGCGCAATCGGACGGACAGATGTAGGGATTGCCGATTATGAGAATTTCATCCAGACCGATGCTGCTATTAACCCTGGAAATTCTGGGGGGCCACTTGTGAACATGAAAGGTGAAATGATTTGGCATTAACACAGCAATTTTTTCTAAGACAGGAGGCTATCAGGGCATTGGATTTGCAGTTCCAAGCAATATGGTCAAGGGGGTAATAGATCAGCTTATCAAAAAGGGCAAGGTAGTGAGAGGATGGATAGGTGTTACTATACAAGAGCTAACCCCTGAGATAGCCCAAAAATTTGGCATGAAAAACGCTGAAGGGGTTTTAATCACTGATATAACCCGAGGTGGACCCGCACATAACGCTGGTTTAATGAGAGGAGATGTAATCCTTGAGTTTAATGACAAGGTAATTAAAGATGCAAGCCTACTAAGGAACATGGTTGCACAAAGCGAAATAAACAAGCCGATTAAGCTTAAAATCTTCAGGCAGGGACAAGAGATGACCATCACCCTTGCTGTAAAAGAACTGTCATCTGATGAGGTGCAAATGATTCCAAGTTCTTCTTCAGGTGAAAATTTTAATAGCGACTCACATGCCCTTTCAGGCATAACAGTCATGGATATAAATCCAGCAATATCAAAACAACTTGGAATTCAAGGGGATGAAAGAGGGGTTGTAATAGTAAAGATGCAACCTGGTTCTTTAGCTGAGGAAAGTGGGATAAGAAAGGGCGATGTTATACAAGAGATGGACAGACAGAAAATCAATAATCTTAATGATTTTAACAAAGCTATCTCTCATCTTAAGTCAAACTCTTCTGTATTATTGTTTATTAACCGTGGCGGGAAAAAGTATTATGTTACTTTGAATCATTCTCGATAATTTTATGAGTCATTATTAGGAAAAAATACTTTGTCTATATTCCCAAAAATCTTTATTTTTGCACTTTTCCTTATCGCAGGATATTTTTATGGTCAGGCGAATGAGATGATATTGCAGGGACTCATTGCAGGAGCTATTTTAGGTATCCTCTCACTGATTATTTATTCACTGATTAATAAATTATCTTTAGGCTCTATCTTTGGAAGCATTCTCGGTCTAATTACTGGAATCCTTTTTGCTTATTTTATTTTATTGCCTGTAGAACCTGCCGTCCCAGAAGATACTCAGGCAGTGCTTCAATTTTCAATCGGTGTAATTTTCGGCTATATTGGTTTGATAATTGGCTATCAAAAAGGGAAGAACATCAATACTAATTCTATAATGAGGCTTTTTAAGGGCAAAGAAAATGAAGAGGACATTAAGATACTTGATACAAGCGTTATTATTGATGGCCGCATAGCAGATATAATAGATGTTGGATTTATAGGTGGTACATTCATTATTCCGCAGTTCATACTTCAAGAACTTCAACATATTGCTGACTCTCCTGACCCTATCAGACGGTCTAAAGGTAGAAGGGGACTAGATATTTTGCATCGCATTCAAAAGATTCCTTCAATAAAAGCGAAGATAGTCGAAGAAGATTTTCCAAAAATAAAAGAGGTTGATTCAAAACTTGTAGCACTTGCAAGGGTTCTAAACAGCAAGATAATAACAAATGATTTTAACCTTAATAAGGTTGCTCAATTGCAAGGCGTTCCTGTCCTCAATATAAATGAGCTTGCGAGCGTCTTAAAGCCTGTCGTACTGCCCGGCGAGACATTAGGTCTTTTCATTGTCAAGGAAGGAAAAGAATACAACCAAGGGGTTGCCTATCTTGATGATGGAACTATGGTTGTTATTGAAAACGCCAGAAAACTTATAGGAAAAAGCGTTGATGTGATTGTTACAAGCGTCCTGCAAACAACAGCTGGCAGAATGATATTTGCTAAACCTAAGGATGAAGAGTAATCTTAAGACTATGGTTACAGCCATAGTGCCTGCCGCCGGCAACGGTAAGAGATTTGGCATTAATAGAAATAAACCTCTCTATAAACTCAAAGATAAACCATTGCTCATATGGACTCTTCAGGCACTCCAGAAGATTAGAGATATAAATGAGATAGTGCCTGTCGTAAAGCAGCAAGATATTAAGAAGGTGCAAAAACTTATCGAGCTTTACAAAATAACTAAGGTAAAAGACATTGTCCAAGGTGGGCAGGAAAGGCAAGATTCTATTTACAACGCCTTAAAAATACTCAATCCTAATACCAAACTCGTTATTATCCATGATGGTGCTAGGCCTTTTATAGACGCTAAATTAGTCCAAAAAATGATTTCAGAGCTACTGATACTTCACTCAAGTATAGATGGTATTATTACTGGAGTTCCTATTAAAGATACTATCAAAGAGATAGAAGGACAATATTTAGCCGATAATATAGAAAATATATTTATCAAAAAAACCTTGAATAGAGATTTGCTATGGGCAATTCAGACGCCCCAAATATTCTTCTTTGATAAAATAAGTCTTGCATATACAAAAGCTTTCATGGATAATTTTTACGCTACAGATGATTCAGCTCTGGTTGAAAAATATGGAGGCAGGATAAAAGTGATAAAAGGTTCTTACTTAAATATTAAAATAACTACACCTGAAGATATAAAAATAGTTGAGGCATCATTATAAAATGCGTATTGGTATTGGATACGATTCTCACAGACTGATAGAAGGCAGAAGGCTTATTCTTGGGGGCGTTGATATACCTTTTGAGAAGGGCTTAAAAGGGCATTCAGATGGAGATGTACTATGCCATGCTATTATTGATTCTATACTAGGCGCACTCGGCGAAGGTGATATAGGCAGACATTTTCCCGATACGGATTTAAGGTGGAAAGATGCTTCAAGCATTATGCTTTTAGAACACATAATTAATTTAGCAAAATCAAAAGGTTATGAGATAAGCTGGATAGATACGGTTATAATAGCCGAAAGACCTAAGCTTTCGTCTTATATAGAAGATATGAAAAAAAAGATTTCTTCTGGCGGCGTCCCTTCTGGTATCTTGAGTATAAAGGCAAAAACAAACGAGGGCATGGGATTTATAGGCAAAGGAGAGGGAATAGCAGCATGGGCAACTTGTATCTTAAGATAAAAGGCTTTACCTTGGAAAAGGAAAATAATTATGGATAAACGAATAATTACAAAAGCAAAAAACTTAACAGGGGAACTGACCGTTCCATCAGATAAATCCATTTCACATCGTTCGGCTATCTTTGCTTCTATCGCTAACGGTAAGAGTATTGTAAGGAATTTCTTGAGGGCAGAAGACCCTTTAAGCACTGTAAATGCTATGAGAAGTCTGGGAATAGAGATAGAAGAAGTTATTACTCAATGTTCAAGTGAGGAGTTGCAAAGCTCTGAACTTATTATTCATGGCAAGGGACTCTATGGACTCAAAGAACCCCTTGATGTTATCAACTGTGGTAATTCTGGCACAACAATAAGGCTTTTGTCTGGGGTGCTTGCTGGAAATCCTTTTTTTTCAGTCTTGACAGGCGATGACTCACTTAAACAAAGGCCTATGGCGAGGGTCATAAACCCTCTTAAGGAGATGGGGGCAAGGATATCTGCACGGTCAAATGACCGATACCCACCACTTGCAATTAAAGGCGGTTCTTTAAAGGCTATAGATTATATGATGCCAGTTTCCTCAGCACAGGTAAAGTCATGCCTTATGCTGGCAGCTCTTTATGCAGACAGCAAAACGACCATTTCTGAGCCTTTTAAATCGAGGGATCATACAGAAAGGATGCTTAAATCAATGGGAGCTGATATCGAGATTGAAAATCTGACAGTGAGAGTAAATGGGCAAAATCCTGCAAACTTAAACCTTAAACCTATTGATGTAACCGTTCCCTCTGATTTTTCTTCAGCGGCTTTTTTCATCGTTGCTGCTATTTTAGTCCCTAATTCAGAAATACTTATTAAAGGGGTCGGTATAAACCCAACAAGGACAGGTCTTCTTCATGTTTTAAATTCTATCATAGCAGATGTGAAACTTGAAAATGAAAGGGATATCTCAGGAGAGCCTGTAGCAGATATTTATTGTAGGAGTATAAATAAATTAGGTGCCATAAAGATTGGCAAAGAGCTAATGCCATCTCTTATTGACGAATTCCCGATTTTGTGCGTTCTTGCCTCTCAAGCAGAAGGCATCTCTGAGATAAGAGGAGCTGAGGAATTGAGGGTCAAAGAATCTGACAGAATTAAAGCAATGGTAACAGAGCTTAGAAAAATGGGTGTTGAGATTGAGGAGTATCCCGACGGCGTTCAGATTAAAGGGAATGCCCAATTAAAAGGCTCTGAAGTGGAAAGCTACGGAGACCATAGAATAGCCATGTCTATCTCTATTGCAGGGCTTATCGCAAGTGGTGATACAACCATAAGAAATCCAGAATGTGTAGATATATCATTTCCTGGATTTTATGAGAAGCTGAAGATGCTAAAAGGTTAATATTTAAAGCATCTTTAGTGCTTCTTACTCCTGATACCTAATTGAAATTAGATGACAGGCATGATTAGATATACAACGGCTATCAAGTGACGGATTATAATTTTAGCCTATGGCATTCCGATTCCTGCTATTAGCGTCTTACATTTTGAACACTGAGAGCTTTTCATCTGTATTTTATTTATGCTAAAACCAGTCCTTTCGATTAGCAACTGATGGCAAGACGGGCAATAGGTATTTTCCCCGCCCTCTCCCGGAATATTGCCTTCATAAACATACTTAAGTCCTGACTTGATGCCTATTTCCCTCGCCCTTCTCAATGTCTGAACTGGGGTTCTCTGCTGATCTGTAAGGCGATATGTTGGATAAAACTGGCTAACATGCCATGGAATGTTCACATCAATAGATTTGATAAAATCAGCAACCCATTTTAGGAAATCATCTGAATCATTATAAGTGGGTATAATCAAGGTAGTTATTTCAACCCAGACACCCAATCCTTTCATAAGTTTTATGGTATTCAGTACTGGCTGAAGTCTAGCGCCAACAATTTCTTTATAAAAATTATCATCACCCTTAAGGTCAATATTATTTGCATCAAGGTAAGGTGCGATAGTCCTTACTGCCTCTGCAGAAGTATAGCCATTGCTTACAAAGACATTCTTTATTCCCTTTTTCCGAGCAAGTTTCGCACAGTCATAAGCAAATTCCATAAAAATTGTGGGTTCAGTATAAGTATAAGATATGCTCTTGCAACCTGCCATTTGAGCTTCCATTACAACTTGTTCTGGAGATATTTCCTCGCCGGGTATATCATGGAAGTATTCAACATGCTGAGAAATCTGGTAATTCTGGCAATGTTTGCACCTGAAATTACATCCCACTGTCGCAATAGAATAAGAGCTTGAACCAGGATAAAAATGAAATAAAGGCTTTTTTTCTATTGGATCGATATGTTTTGCTATAATCTTTCCATATACAAGACTATAGAGTGTGCCGTCTCTATTTTCTCTTACGGCGCAGATTCCTCTTTTATCAGGGGATATTATACAACCATGGGCGCAAAGGTGACACTTTACTTTTGAGTCACTGAGCTTCTCATAGAACATTGCTTCTTTCATCGTATTTTATTCTTCTTTCTCAGTAGCTTGCTTCGGCTTTTTTTTAGATTCGGTTTTCTTTTTTGGTGTAGTAGTCTTAGCTTTGGCTGTAGCTTTTTTAGTTTTAGTTGTAGCTTTTTTTATTTTAGATGTTTTTTCTTCAATTGTGGTATTTGTGGTATTGAATTTTGTATATTTCTCAATAACTATTCTTTCAGCTTCAAGCCAATTGTCCATGTCCCTCCCTGGGACACAACCACTTTTAATAAAAATTTCATATGCAATCTTGTTTATTTCGTCTTTCAAATCCATTATTTGCCCTCCTTATTATTAAAACAAAAATAACTATAGACAACATATCTTTCATTATACTCTATGGCTTCTTATTTTCTATACTGCTTGATGAACCTCTCAACTATATTAGTAATTATATCATAATTTCGTTCATGCTTAATATTAAGACTTAAATTTCAAAAACAGGGATAGAAAGCTATCATTACATTGATAAATAAAGTTTACAATGGGATTTTTTTGCAAAATTACGAATATTTTGTTACTATACTACATTTGGCTATTCGATGACTATCAAATCTTTCAGAGCAAAAAGAGAGCCTTCTGCTCTCTAAAAACTCAGCCAAAATGGTGACTTCGAAGAGTTGAAAATTTATTTATCGTGAAATGTAAAACAAGTCTAAGCTACAGTATCACAGTCCAGTTATCTATCGAAAACCGAATAGATATATTCGCAAAGATTGCTTCTACCATAAACAAGATGAGCGAGATCTAGATCATAAGAAAAGCATTGCCAGACCAAACATATTTCATAAGGAAGGTTGTTGCTTCAGTTGTTCTAAAATAGTAAAAGAAACAGGAGTTGCAAGAAAATGAAATTTATTAATTTTTCAAATCATTTAGTAGGTAAAAAGTTGATAATGGCATTTACAGGTATATTTCTTTTCTTCTTTGTGTCTGTTCACCTTATCGGCAATTCGTCTATCTTTTTCGGACCCGATGGTATCAATGCATATACCCAAAAGCTTCATAGTATGCCTGCTTTAGTGTGGATATTTAGATTGATAATGATAGCCTTTTTCTCTATTCATATATACTTTGGCATACAACTATATCTTGAGAATAAAGACTCAAAACCTGTTCCGTATGCAGTTAAAAAGTCTCTAAGGGCTACATTCGCATCCAAAAATATGATATGGACAGGCATATCTATAGCGGTTTTTCTAATATATCATCTTTTACATTTCACCTTTAGGGTAATAAGCGTCGGTCCACTTGGTGTTGATTCAATGCAAAGACCAGATGTTTATTCGATGGTCTTAGCAGGACTTACCGAAATCCCGTCTCTCATCATTTACATTTTTGGGCTTACAGCCTTAGTTCTTCACCTTTCTCACGGCATTCAAAGCCTTTTTCAAACCGCAGGTATTACTACTGAAAATATGCAAACAAGCGTAATAAAGGCTTCAAATGCTGCTGCAGTAATAATCTTTATTGGTTATCTTGCAATTCCTGCTGCAATAATCGCAGGCATATTGAAATATTAACGGAGGTCATATAGTGATACTCGACGGCAACTGTCCAAATGGTCTACTTCATGAAAAATGGGACATCAGACGGCACGAACTTAAGTTAGTCAGCCCTGCAAACAGAAGGAAATTTAAGATAATAGTCGTAGGAACAGGTCTTGCTGGAGCTTCTGCTGCTGCTACCTTAGGGGAGTTGGGTTATAATGTTGAGGCATTTTGTTATCAAGACAGTGCCCGCCGCGCCCATAGCATCGCAGCACAAGGAGGTATAAATGCTGCGAAGAACTATCCTAATGATGGTGACAGCATATATCATCTATTTTACGACACTATAAAGGGAGGGGACTTCAGATCCCGTGAGGCTAATGTATATAGATTAGCCATGATAAGCAATAATATAATTGACCAATGCGTTGCTCAAGGAGTGCCTTTTGCTCGTGACTATGCAGGTTATCTCGATAATCGTTCATTTGGCGGTTCTCAGGTCAGCAGGACATTTTATGCGCGAGGGCAGACGGGTCAGCAACTGCTTTTAGGTGCTTATTCTGCCTTAAGCAGGCAGGTCAAAGCTGGCACTGTAAAGTTATATCCACGGACAGAAATGCTTGATATCATTGTTATTGATGGCGAAGCTAAGGGAATAATTGTTAGGGATTTAGTAACAGGAGAGATTAGAGGGCACTCTGCCGATTCTGTTTGCCTTTGCACAGGCGGATATTCAAATGCCTTTTCTCTATCATCAAATGCTATGGGGAGTAATATTACCGCAACATTTAGGGCTTACAAAAAAGGTGCTTATTTTGCAAACCCTTGTTATACACAGATTCATCCAACCTGTATCCCTGCTTCTGGAGATTATCAGTCTAAATTGACATTGATGTCAGAATCATTGAGGAATGACGGCAGAGTATGGGTGCCTAAAAAAACTGGAGACAAACGCCCTGCTAATGATATTACAGAAGATGAGAGGGATTATTACCTTGAGCGGAAATATCCTTCCTATGGCAATCTAGCGCCGAGAGATATCTCATCTCGTGCAGCTAAGGAGGTTTGTGATGAAGGAAGAGGGGTTGGTCCCGGCGGCAGAGGGGTTTATTTAGATTTTGCTGATTCAATCAAAAGACTGGGAGAGGATACTATCAGGCAGAGGTATGGAAATCTTTTTGAGATGTATGAAAGAATTACAGGAGAGGATGCCTACAAACAACCGATGAGAATCTACCCCGCCCCACATTACACTATGGGTGGCTTATGGGTTGACTATAACCTCGAAAGTAACATAAAAGGTCTTTTTATCCTTGGTGAGGCTAACTTTTCAGATCATGGGGCGAATCGTCTTGGGGCAAGCGCTCTCATGCAAGGGCTTGCTGATGGCTATTTTGTTATACCTTATACGATTGCTGATTATCTCGCCAAAACCAAACCGGGAAAAGTAACAATAACTCATCCCGAATTCAAAAAGTCATTGGATGAAACCTCATCTCTTATGGAAAGGCTTCTATCTATAAATGGCAAAAAAACTGTAAATGAATTCCATAGAGAGCTTGGGAAAATAATGTGGGATAATGTCGGAATGACTCGTTCTGAAGCCTCTCTCAAAAAAACCCTCGAGGAAATTCCTCTTATAAGGCAAGAGTTCTGGAAGAATGTTAAGGTATCAGGTGCTGGTTCTGAACTCAATCAAGAACTCGAAAAAGCATGTAGGGTTGCTGATTTTCTTGAATTTGCAGAGCTTATGGCATGGGATGCTCTCCAAAGAGATGAGTCCTGTGGTGGACATTTCAGGGTAGAACATCAGATGCCTGATGGAGAGGCGAAAAGAAATGATGAAGAGTTCTGTTATGTTGCTGCATGGGAATATAAAGGCATTGGAAAAACGCCCGAATTACATAAAGAACCTTTGACATTTGAATCTATTAAATTAGCCGTAAGGAGTTATAAATGATGAATATTGCTCTTTTAGTTTGGAGACAGAAAAATAGAGCCGACAAAGGCAGATTTGAAAGATATGAAGCCAAAGATATAAGTCATGAGATGTCTTTCCTTGAGATGCTCGATGTCGTTAATGAAGGTTTAATAAAAGATGGCAAAGAACCCATTGCCTTTGATCATGACTGCAGGGAGGGCATATGTGGTATGTGTTCACAGGTTATAAATGGCACACCCCATGGTCCTGCTGAGAGAACTACTGTATGTCAGCTACATATGAGGAATTTTAAAGACGGCGATGTAATTTATATAGAACCTTGGAGGGCAAAGGCATTTCCTGTGATTAAAGATTTAATAGTTGACAGAAGCGCCTTAGACCGCATTATTCAAGCTGGTGGCTACATATCTGTCCATACTGGCGGTGTCCCAGATGCAAACGCTATATTGATTTCTAAACCTGATGCTGATACTGCGATGGATGCAGCCGAATGCATTGGCTGTGGTGCTTGTGTTGCAGCATGTCCTAACGGCTCTGCAATGCTCTTCACATCTGCAAAGGTGATACACCTTGCTAATTTACCACAAGGCAAGATTGAAGCAGTAAGAAGAGTCTGTATGATGACTGAAGCCATGCAGAAAGAAGGTTTTGGAGCCTGTTCAAATCATTATGAATGCCAAGCTGCCTGCCCAAAAGGTATAAAGGTCTCATTTATTTCAGCATTAAATAGAGAGTTTGTAAAGGCACAGTTTAAGTAGAGGATGATTACAGTAAACGGTTAATCTATAATCTTTGGGACAATAAAGAAGCCTTCATTTGAATCGGGAGCATTTTTCAGCATTTCTTGAGGCGAGAGCGATTGACGAATATTATCATCCCGAAATACATTGTTTATAGGTATCACATGAGATGTAGGCTCGACATCTTTTGTATCGATTTCTTTCAATTTTCCAATATACTCTACAACAGCACTGAGCTGGCTGCTAAGCTTTTGAATTTCTTGATCAGTAAGACTAATCCTTGCAAGCATCGCAATATGTTTGACTTCCTCTAAACGGAGCATTGTTATTGCACCATAGTTTGTAGATTTGCAAACTTTAAAGCAAGACGCTTTAATCCTATACCCGGAAAATTAATCATAACCTTTGTATCTTCACCCTCTCCGCAACAATCTCTTATAACTCCAACTCCCCAAGTGGGATGTTTCACTTTTGAACCGACAACATATATTGACTTGTATTTTGGAGCAATCGGTTTAATAGTCTCAGATATATAATCGATCTTGTGATTTATCTTATCAATCCAATCACAACACTCACGAGGGATATCTGCTAAAAATCTCGAAGGCTCAAAATCTTGAAATTTTGAAAATAGCTTTCTCCTTCTTGCTCCTGTAAGACAAAGATAGTCTCTCGCTCGGGTCATCCCAACATAAAGCAGCCTTCTTTCTTCCTGTAGTTCTTCCTTATCATCAACAGCCTTAAAATAAGGGAGAATGCCATCTTCTAACCCGCTTATAAACACTACAGGAAATTCGAGTCCTTTTGCATTATGAAGGGTCATAAGGGATACGAAATTACCTTTTACAGCTTCATCAGTTGATGAAGCAAGAGATATCTTATCAATAAAATCTCTCATGGGCATATTTTCGGCTGATGAGATAAGCTCAAGGATATTTTGTAGTCTTTTATCATCAATATTATTTATATAACCAGTCTTTTCGATAATTTCTTTTAATATCTCAGCTACATTCTTATATGATTTATTTGAGATAGATTCAATGCTAGAAATAAAATCACTTAGCTTATTCTTAAAACTTGAAGATATCCCATTTAATTTAAGCATATCTTTAATGGCTCTGAAAAAACTGACGCCATTTTTCTTAGCTTCAAGCTCTATCTTAGAAATAGTAGATGCGCCTATGCCGCGATAAAAATTGCTGATCACTCTTATTAAACATATATTGTCATCGGGATTAGCTATAATTTTCACAAAAGAGACCACATCTTTAATCTCTTTTCTTTGATAAAAACTAAGACCACTTACAATATGATATGGAATTCTCTCATCCCTTAAAGCATCTTCTATAGCTTTTGATTGTAGATTTACTCTATATAGAACAGCAAAGTCTTTATATTCATAATTTGCCTTCAAGTAAAGATCCTTAATATTACGAGCAACATACTTTGCTTCCTCAGCCTCATCGCTAAGTCTGCAATAAAACACCCTTTCTCCAGAACATTTATCTGTCCATAGCTTTTTTTCATTTCTGAGCTGATTTTTTGCAATCAGATGTCCTGAAACATCGAGAATATTCTGCGTTGATCTATAGTTTTGTTCTAATTTTATTACTCTTACATTTGGGAAGTCCTTCTCAAATTCAATTATATTTCTTATATCAGCCCCTCTAAATTTGTATATACTTTGATCATCATCACCAACGGCACAGATGTTCTTTTGAAGTGATGTTAGTAATTTTAGGAAAATGTATTGAGATTGATTGGTGTCCTGAAACTCATCAACGAGTAGATAAGAAAACATCTCTTGATATTTCCTTAGGATTACAGGGTAATTCTCAAAAAGCTGTACAGTTAATAGAATTAAATCATCAAAATCTATGGCATTATATTTTTTTAGTTCATCTTGATACTTCAAATAAACTCTACCAAGTTTTTCATCGAAGCTGTAACCATTATTTCGTGAGATAAATTCCTCCGGCATGATTAGAGCTGATTTTAGAAGGCTTATCCTTGTATTAACGGTTTTATAAAGAGCCTCATGTATATTGAAGTCTCTCAGGATGTGCTTGATCAGAGAAGATTTTTCATCCTCATCATAGATTGAAAAATCATTCTTATATCCTAAAACAGCTATCTCTTTCCTAAGGATTCTATTACAAAGAGAATGGAAAGTGCCTATCCATATATTAGATAGACTAAGCTTAAATAACTCGCTAATCCTTGTTTTCATCTCATCTGCAGCTTTATTGGTAAAAGTAACAGTAAAGATAGATGCAGGAGAATATTTCTTCTTTTTCACAAGATAGGCAAATTTATGTGTTATAACTCTTGTCTTACCACTGCCTGCACCAGCAAGGACCAGGATTGGTCCATCATTATAAAGGACTGCCTCTTTTTGTTGGGGATTGAGATTTTCAATTAATAATTCATTTGACATCTCGTAACCTCCTAAATTATAACATAAAAAACTCTGTAAAGAAAAAATGAGTCGCTTAATCTATATTAAAAATTACTATTCAACAGTTACACTCTTTGCAAGGTTTCTTGGTTGATCCACATCGCACCCTCTGAAGACAGCAATATGATATGCGAGCAACTGCAAAAGTATAGTAAGAATAACTGTATTAAGATAATCATTAATGCCTTCTATATATATGCAGAAAGATGAAATATCACGGATAATCCTATCCGAAATAGTTGTAAAAGATATAACAATACCTCCCCTGCTTTTGACTTCTTCAATGTTTGATATAACTTTATCAAAATGTTTTGTAGAATTGGCAATAACGACAACTGGAAGGTCTTCATCTATGAGGGCAATAGGCCCGTGTTTCATTTCTCCGGCAGGATATCCTTCTGCATGGATATAAGATATCTCTTTTAACTTCAGGGCTCCTTCAAGTGCGAGAGGATAATCTAATCCTCTTCCAAGATATAAGAAATCTTCTGTCTTAAAAAATCTCTTTGATATCTTCTTTATCTCTTCATCGTGCTCAAGGACATTTTCAATACCCGAAGGGAGACGGAGGATATCATTAATAAGGTTAATACAATCCTTTTGGGAAAGGATTTCTCTATGCCTGCCAAGTGATATAGCCAGAAGATATAAAGCAACTATCTGAGCAGTAAAAGCTTTCGTAGATGCCACACCGATTTCAGGTCCTGAATGTGTATAAAAGACAAAGTCCGACTCTCTTGATGCGGTGCTGCCGATTACATTACAGATGCTCAGGCATTTAGCTCCGAGTCTTTTTGCCTCTTTCATGGCAGCGAGGGTATCAGCGGTCTCACCTGACTGAGTTATAGCAATAAAAAGATTTCTATTATTGATAAGTGGATTTCTATATCTGAATTCAGATGCAATATCTACTTCAACTGGTATTCTGCTCAATTCCTCGATCAGATACTTTCCGATAATAGCTGAATGGTAAGAAGTGCCACATGCTACAATAAAAATCTTATCTACCTCATTTATAATTTCAGGGGTGAGACCAAACTCTTCAATAGCAACAATCCCTTTTTCGGGTATTATCCTACCCCTTATAGTGTCTGCAATTGAGCGGGGCTGTTCATATATTTCCTTTAGCATAAAGTGCCGATAACCGCCTTTCTCTGCCATTGAGGGGTTCCATGAAATAACCTCTACAGTCTTATTGAGTAGATTGCCATCGAAATCTGTAATAACAACTCCATCATTATATAGTATTGTCATCTCATTATCATTTAAAAATATTACTTCTTTAGAATAATTCAAAAAGGCTGGCACATCTGAAGCAACAAAATATTCTCCGTCTCCAAGCCCTATAACGAGAGGGCTCTCTTTTCTAACTGCTATAATTTTATTAGGCTCACTCTCATTAATGACAGCAAAGGCATAAGAGCCTTTTATTTGTTTAATAGCTTCACGAACTGCATTTTCAAGAGGTCTTGTTTTGGCATATTTACTTATTAGATGGCATAAGGTTTCAGAGTCGGTCTCAGATTTAAAAATATAACCTTCTTTCTCCAATGAATGTTTAATCTCAATATAATTTTCCAAAATGCCGTTATGAACGATCACTATACCGTCTGAACGGTGTGGGTGAGCATTTTCGTCTGAAGGTTTACCATGAGTAGCCCATCTTGTATGACCAATTGCAAGATTACTTGAAATCCTTAATCCATCCACTTCTTTTTTAAGTTCATCTATTTTACCCTTACGTCTCTTTATCTCGATATTATTTTCAATTAAATATGCAATTCCTGCTGAATCATATCCTCTATATTCAAGCCTTTTTATGCCATCCATTACTATTGGAATGGCGTTATTTTTGCCTATATAACCAATTATGCCGCACATGCCCTATTTATCCTCCATAATGATAATGCAAGTCTTCAAAGGTCTTCATATTGACTACCCCCTAATCGGGATTTGGGAACCCACCATCATTAGATTTTATCACCATCCGCTCTTTTTTTAGATAATCTGATAGAGATTAATTTTTTTAGATTCTTTTGTGGAGACCGACTTATAGCAAGAGAAGATGGCGGCACTTCTTTAGTTATTGTTGAACCCGCCCCTACATATGAACCTTTTCCTACCTTAATAGGTGCCACTAGTTGAGTATCACTGCCGATAAAAACATCGTCTTCAATGATAGTTTTATGTTTTAATTTTCCATCATAATTACAAGTTATAGTGCCCGCCCCGATGTTTACATTACTCCCTATTTCTGAATCTCCGAGATAACTTAGATGTGATGCCTTAACACCTTTTCCTAAAACAGATTTTTTTATCTCAACAAAATTTCCTATTTTTGATGAAGGACCAATTATTGATTGTGGCCTTATGTGTGCAAATGGCCCGATTGTTGCGTCTTCCATTATTTCTGATAATTCAATCACGCTTGAATCCTTAATGGTGACATTATCAGCAATGATGGTGTCAACTATACGAGAATTTGGATATATTATGCAGTTAGAACCTATTACGGTCTTGCCTTCGAGATGGACATTAGGATAAATGATTGTATCTGTCCCAATCTGAACATCTGGATGTATAAAAGTTGTATTTTTATCTAAGAGGGTAACTCCTTTATCGAGCCATTTATTTATCACCCGAAGTTTTAGATAATTAAATGCATTACAGAGGTCTTCACGGGTGTTTATCCCTGCAAGCTGGTCTTCACTAGCAATATTATGAGCGCATACTTTATATTTTTTGACTACTGCCAAATCAACTATATCGGTAAGGTAATATTCACCTTTCTTTTCATTAATCTTTATATCATCAAGTAATTTTAAAATATGGGGTTTAAAGGCGTATATGCCGCTGTTTACCTCATTTATTTTCTTCTGAGATTCATCTGCATCCCTATCTTCGATTATCTTTATTACATTATCTCCAGCTCTTATTATTCTGCCGTAACTGTGGCTGCCTTTTGCAATAAAAGATAAAATAGAGATATCCTCTGAATTGCTTATATGAAGGTCTATAAATTTTTGTAAAACTGCTGAGTCTATTAAGGGAGTATCACCGTTTACTACGAGTATTACACCCTCAAATCCTTCTATCTTAGCTATTCCATATTTTAGGGCATCCGCTGTGCCTTTTTGTTGTTTTTGCATTGCGAAAGAGACAGGATAACTTTTCAAGAAATTTATTATAATTTCACCCTCTGAACCGACAACAACTATAGATTTTTCTGGGGATAATCGCATTAATGCTTCGATTACATACTGTATTATTGGTTTATCATAAATCTTATGGAGAACCTTTGGAAGAGATGATTTCATTCTAGTTCCAAGCCCAGCGGCGAGTATAATAATAGCAAGCTTCATTTAGCCTCCTTGTGCGTAGTCAATAATGTTAGAATGAGCTGTTATACATCCAGAAAGTATAATCTTAAAGCCTTTATCAACTGGAATATATGTATAAGCAATACTTTCCGCATCAAATAAAATAACTTCATCTAAATATCTTAGTATCATTACGATAAAATTGGATAGAATTAAAAAGGCTAAGACAGATATAACGGCTGGAATAGCGATAAAAACCCCTGTAAAAAACTTTCTATTAAAAATGTTTAATGATTCTATGAGCATTAAAATAAGTCTGCCCTACACTATGAAACTAAGTTATTAATTTTTTAGCGATTCATCAGGTATATCGAAATTGGAATAGACATTCTGAACATCTTCATTATCCTCAAGTGCTTCTATCAGTCTTATAACCTGTTCAGCTACCTCTCCAAAAAGAGATACATAGCTTTTAGGGAGCATCGTGATTTCAGCGATATTGATAGGAATTTTTTGCTTCTCAAGATGTTCTTTTATAGAAGTCAGTGATTCAGGGGATG
This sequence comes from Thermodesulfovibrio yellowstonii, assembly GCA_020724365.1. Classification (GTDB taxonomy): domain Bacteria; phylum Nitrospirota; class Thermodesulfovibrionia; order Thermodesulfovibrionales; family Dissulfurispiraceae; genus DYHD01. The sequence goes on from DYHD01000002.1 coordinate 127,438, forward strand.
TAATTATCTCAAAGTTCTCTTCATTAGGATTATTTATTAGATCCTCTGCTCCAGCTTCTATAACAACTGACATCAATTCATCTTCGTTTATCTTGGATTTATCTACTAAAATATAGCCTCTTTGCTGAAACATCCATGAAACACATCCTGCCTCACCAAGACTTCCATTATTCTTAGAAAGAAGATGTCTTATCTCAGATACGGTTCTATTTTTGTTATCCGTTAGTACCTTGATAAGAAGTGCTACCCCATTAGGACCATAACCCTCATATGTAACATCCTCATAAGTAACACCTGGCAATTCGCCTGTGCCTTTCATAATTGCCCTTTTAATATTCTCTGCAGGCATATTGACTTCTTTAGCCTTTTCAATAGCAGCCCTTAATCTTGGATTTGAATCAATATCCTTACCGCTAAGCCTGACGGCAACAGAGATCTCTTTTACGATTTTCGAGAAGGTCTTGCCTTTTTTAGCGTCAGTATGAGCTTTCTTATGCTTTATCTGAGCCCATTTGGAATGTCCAGCCATATAACCCCTTTTAAGAGAGAGTTTGAAGGCACAAGATAATGATTGGTTTTCTATAGTAGACTAATATTAAATATTGAGAAATATTCTACTATAAAAAAATTGCAGATAATTATGGTATATATAATATAAACATTCTACTAATACTGTCAAGAACTTGTATTGTCCTGCCCGAAATAGAGATAGAAAGTTTTTATTCTCTGGACTTTGGTGTAACCTCAAGTCTAAGGCTTCACAAGGGATTGGGTTAATATATTCTTATTCAAGCAAAAACTGTATCAAGGCAATAGAAACAATGGCTGCAGTTTCTGATTTCAAGAGTCTTTTTCCTAAAGTTGTTTTAATAAATCCACTGCTTTCAGCCAGCCTTACTTCCTGTGCAGTGAGTCCCCCCTCTGGACCTATCAGGATATAGAAAGGTTTATCTTCTTGCTTAAAAGCCATTCTTGTGTCATCATAGGGGAATAACTCTGTTATAGCCTCTGAGATGGCTTTTCCACCTTCTTCCCAAAAGATTAGCCCCTTTTTGTTCTGAGATGAGATAAAATCATGAGATAATAAGAATTTTTGAATCTCAGCAGGTTCAGCAATAATGGGGATAATAGTTCTACCACACTGTTCTGCGGCTTCTTCAGCAATTTTCTGCCATCTTTTTAACTTTCGGGTCTCCTTGACTATAGCTCTCTCAGTAATCAAAGGGATTATCATTTTTATTCCAAGCTCGGTTGATTTCTGGATGACTGTATCCATCTTATCGCCCTTAATAATGCTTTGACAGAGTATTAAATTAAAAGGTGACTCTGTATCTATGATAATCTCTTTTAATATATCAAGAAAGACTGAACTATTCCTGATATACTGGACTTGAGCCTGATAAGCCTTGCCTTTGCCATCTATTACAGAGATTATATCACCAGGCTTACATCTCATTACATTTATGAGATAATGAGCCTTATCAATGGAAAGCATTATTTGATTTCTTTTTTCAATATATATAGGCGGGATATAAATTGTCATAAAGGCTGATTATCAGTCTTTCATCGAAAAAAAGTCTTTAATTTTTTCCTTAAATCCTTTTGATGATTCATCTATGTGTTCACCCTCTATTGCTGCAAATTCCTCCAGAAGCTCTTTCTGACGAGGAGTCAATTTCTTTGGTATATCTATATATACACTTACTATCTGTTCACCCCTATGTTGACCGCCAACTCGAGGTAAGCCCTTATTTTTGAGATGGAAGAGTTTTCCTGATCTAGTGCTTGGAGGTATTTTTATTTTATGATACCCATCAAGGGTTGGAACTTCAATCTCGCCGCCAAAAACAGCCTTTGTGAAAGAGATAGGAATTTCACAATAAATATTCATTCCATCCCTCTTAAAGATATTATGTTCAGAAATATTTAAAACAACATATAAATCTCCAGGTGGCCCACCATATATACCCGTATCTCCTTCACCTTTGAGTTTAAGACGAGAACCAGTATCTACGCCTGCAGGGACTTTTACTGATAACTGCCTATGAACCTTGATCTTTCCGTTACCCTTGCACTGTTGGCAGGGTTTTGAGATAATAGAACCTGTGCCCTGACATCTACTGCAGGTCCTGGATACACTGAAAAAACCTTGCTGAAACCTTATATTGCCAGAACCTTTACATTCTTGACATGTCTCAGGGTGAGTGCCTGGCTCTGAACCATTACCGCCGCAAACCTCGCATGTCTGCCAGCGAGGAACTTTTATAGATTTTTCAACCCCGAAAGCTGCCTCCTCAAGAGTAATTTCGAGGTCATATCTTAAATCATCACCTTTAATAGGCCTTGTCTTACTTCCTCGATTAAATCCTCCAAAAAAGTCATCAAAAATATCCCCGAAAATATCGCTGAAAGGAGTGCCAGCGGCGAAGCCAAAACCGGAAGCGGAGGGACCCTCAGAAGAACCGTATCTATCATAATTGGCTCGCTTTTGGGGATCACTCAGACATGAATATGCCTCATTTATTTCTTTAAACTTATC
>DYHD01000002.1:129986-133588 GCA_020724365.1 Thermodesulfovibrio yellowstonii
AAGTAGCATTACTTTCTGGCAAAGTAAACCTTAACTTATCTTCAGATATTTTATTGTCAGGGTTATGGTCGGGATGATATTTTAAAGCAAGCTTCCTGAAAGCCTTTTTTATCTCATCCTGAGAAGCATCATTCGCTACCCCAAGTGTTTTATAATAATCCTTCATATTAGTGATTAATACCCTTTAAAATTCGAGTTAGCAAGTCTTTTTACGGCTTGCTAACTCGATTATGTTCTTATTTTTTACCTTTATCTACATCCTCAAACTCAGCCTCTACCACATCTTCTTCAGGGGTTTTTGGTTTTGTCTTGCCTGCTTGAGCTCCTGAATCTGTAGCTTGAGAAGCCTTATATATATGTTCTGCAATTTTATGGGATGCCTTTGTAAGTTCCTCGACTGCAGATTTAATCTCTGCATAATCTTGGCTAGTATCTTTAACCTTCTTGCACTTCTCAAGAGCCTGTTCTACATCATTTTTCTCTGCTTCAGTTATCTTGTCTCCATAATCCTTAATTGATTTCTCGATAGTATAACAGAGTGTATCAGCTTCATTCCTTACCTCTGCAAGCTGTTTTTTCTTTTTATCTTCTTCGGCATGTGCTTCTGAATCCCTGACCATTTTCTTTATCTCTTCTTCTGAAAGACCGCTTGAAGCAGTTATCCTTATTGACTGTTCCTTGCCAGTGCCGAGATCTTTAGCTGAGACATGTAGTATGCCATTTGCATCTATATCGAATGAGACCTCGACTTGGGGGATACCGCGGGGCGCAGGAGGTATGCCAATAAGCTCAAATACTCCCAGAAGCTTGTTATCCGAAGCCATTTCCCTCTCACCTTGATGGATTTTAATGGTAACAGCGGTTTGATTATCCGAAGCAGTTGAAAAGACCTGTGATTTTTTAGTAGGAATTGTAGTATTCCGCTCTATTATCTTTGTAAATATTCCTCCAAGCGTCTCTATGCCAAGAGACAAAGGAGTAACATCAAGGAGTAGCACCTCTTTTACATCTCCTTTTAATACCGCCGCCTGTATGGCTGCACCAACAGCAACAACCTCATCTGGATTAACAGTCTTATTCGGCTCTTTGCTGAAGTAATTCTGAACAACCGATTGTACCTTTGGCATACGGGTTTGACCACCCACGAGTAAAACCTCATCTATTACATTCTCAGAAAGTCCTGCATCAGACATGGCAGTTTTGCAGGGGTTTATAGTTTTGGTTAATAAATCATCCGTTAGTTGTTCAAGTTTTGCTCGGGACAGCTTCATCAATAGATGTTTCGGCCCTGTTGCATCGGCTGTAATAAAAGGCAAGTTTATTTCAGTCTCCATAGCTGTTGAAAGCTCAATCTTAGCTCTCTCAGCTCCTTCTTTAAGTCTCTGTAATGCCATTTTATCATTCTTGAGATCAATTCCCTGCTCTTTTTTAAACTCATCTATCATCCAGTCTATAATTCTTAGATCAAAATCATCACCACCAAGAAAGGTGTCGCCATTCGTAGATTTGACCTCTATAACACCTTCTCCTATCTCTAATATTGAGATGTCAAAAGTGCCTCCACCAAGGTCATAAACTGCAACTTTTTCTTCTTTCTTTTTATCTAATCCATAAGCAAGAGCTGCTGCTGTAGGCTCATTTATAATCCTTAGAACATTTAAGCCTGCAATCTTACCTGCATCCTTTGTTGCCTGCCTCTGGCTATCATCGAAATATGCAGGCACAGTAATAACAGCTTCGGTAACAGGCTCACCTAAATAATCTTCTGCTGCCTGCTTAAGTTTCTGAAGAATCATAGCTGAAATCTCAGGGGGAGAGTATCTTTTGCCCCTTATTTCTACATGAGCATCTTGATTTGGTGCTTCAATAATCTTGTAAGGTAGTCTTTTTTTAGCATGTTCAACTTCTTTTGAGTTGTACTTCCTACCCATTAGCCTTTTTATTGAAAATATTGTGTTTTCAGGATTTGTTATAGACTGCCGTTTTGCTATCTGCCCAACGAGCCTTTCTCCTTTTTCAGTAATTGCTACAACAGAAGGAGTTGTTCTGCTTCCTTCCTGGTTAGGTATAACTACCGGCTCTCCACCGGTTACAACTGCTACAACAGAATTTGTCGTTCCGAGATCAATTCCTATTGCCTTACCCATTTCAATGTTCCTCCTTTATTAAATCTATCTTAACTTTTTTAATAATTTATTCACTGAGGCTCTTGCAAAAGTCTCAAAAAATGCCATTCCAAACCCCTCGCTTGTCATTCTAAGCGAAACGAGTGATCTCGCCTTTCCGCTCGGGACAGTCTCCGTGAGGAATCTTTCCTTATTTCGTTTGGGATAAACTCCATAGGAATCTGAACCCATTGATTTCAGAAGATTTCTCCTTTCAGTTGAAATAACAAATAATGCAAATGCACTTTGTGTAGTTTTACAAGAGTCTCTACTGACTTACGATTTTTTTGACACTGATACCAGAGATGGTCTTAAAATCTTATTATTTAAAATATACCCTTTTCGGAATTCTTCAACTACAAAATTATCCTCAAAATCGGGAGCTTCAACCTGAGACATGGCATGATGAAAAGCAGGGTCAAATTGCTTGCCCACGGCTTCTATTTGTTTAAGCCCTGATTTTTCGAGAATTCTTTTGAATTCCCTAAGTGTATTTTCTACCCCCTTTATCAATGATTGGTTAGCCTCTGACTTAAAATCAGATGAATGTGTGATAGCAATTTCAAGCGTATCTATTACTTGTAGAAGTTCATAAATAAGAGACTCATTGCCATACATTAGTAGCTCTTCTTTATCTTTCTGCACCTTTTTTTTATAATTATCAAACTCCGCATACAAGCGAAGATGTTTTTCTTTAAGCTCATCAAGTTCAGCTCTAAGGTTCTTTAATAATTCAAAAGATTTATCATCAGATATATCTGAAACAAGATTTTCTTCATTCAGTTCAGTTATATTTTCATTAGATTGTATTATATCTTTTGCTTCCATAATATCCGCCTCCAGTTAACAAGTAAAATAATAGCAATAAAGCTTAAATTAGCCAGATATTTGTGAGTCTTAGTTCGCAAAGAATTATGAACACTGAATTGTCATCGCCCATACTGACCTTGCGATCCATGATTCAATAAAAATATTAAACCCAGAATTGTCATTAGAGTTTTAAAGGAAAATGAGCAGGCAAGGGAAAAGACTTCACCTTACCCCATAATCCCTCAAACCATTGCCTTCTTCTCATTGCCATGCAAAGCTTCAAAATACGTCTATTGCCATCTTTTATGACATACCCGCCAGCAGCAAAAATCCTGTAACGCATTGTCTTCAGTGTTGGCTGAACCTTGCTGCATACAACCGCTTGCCTAAACAAACTCATCAGGTTATAGGCTATCATTATGAAATTCATTACTGCTTCTGTAGCGCTGAAACTTTGCATATTAAAACTATCAGCACCAAAATCATTCTTCAGTTCCTTAATCCTGTTCTCCGCATCTGCTCGCATACGGTATATCTCCCATACAAGATGTGCAGAAAAATCAAGACTTGTAACAAAACACCCATACCGGTAATCTTTAATCTCCATATCTTCTTCAAACAGCCTCA
>DYHD01000019.1:0-28717 GCA_020724365.1 Thermodesulfovibrio yellowstonii
CGAGTAAGCTTTGAGATCTTCCTCAGTTGCAAGCCTTAAAACCTTCTTTAGTTTTCTATCGGCAAATTCAATAAATTTTTTATCCTTTATAACAGTGCCTATGCTTAGTCCAAAATCTGATTCAACTACGACAGAATCATCTAATTTTAGATCTAATTCATCTACCTCGAAATCATATATTTTATATGCTGATTTAAATCTGATTCCAACAATATCAGGCAATTATATCACCTCCATTGTTTGTATTATAACATAGCCTTATATGATGGTCTTATTGCTTTAATGTTTGGGTTTATTTCAAATGGATTTCGACTATATCTCTATCACGAATTATATAATCTTTTTGAACCCTTTGCCCTGCATATTTCGCAGACCCCCAAACACAGGCATATTGAAATCTTTCTAAGAATTCCTTATGTATTTGACTGGCAAGTTCAACCACTTTAGAGCCCTCGGGCAAGACAAAAGGGGTATGAATGTCGGGATCTTTACCAGGTTCTTTAGAATACACCCTTATAATACGAGAGTTTTCGAACAACGACCTCCTTAATTCTTCGAGTCCCTCTTTTGTTTTTGCAGACACACCAATAACTGGATAAGAATTTTTATAAATATTTTTTAAATCTTCAAATCTCTTTTTTGAGCCATTGAGTTCGATTTTATTTGCTGTAATGATTGTAGGCTTGTGAGATTTATCTGGCGAGTCTTTTCTAAGAAGGGCTATTCTCCATTTTTGAAATTCCTCCAAAATAAGCTCAGCTTGAATTTCTGGGTCTTCTGAGAGGTCAACTACTATGATTATTAAATCCGCCTGCCTGAATATTCCCGAAACCCATCCATCTGTTGATTCATTGCCAATTGGTGGGAGGTCAACAAGCTGAATCAATATGTCTTCAAATGGCATCATCCCCGAAAGAGGCAGCAAAGTTGACATTGGATAATCAGCTATTATAGGATTTGCATTAGTAAGTGAGGCTAATATAGATGATTTGCCTGAATTAGGAAAACCAGCAAGTGCAGCCATTGAAGCTCCCTGTTTTTCAACATTATACAGTGCTGACTTGCCTGCCTTGCTTTTTTTGAGAGAATCTTCTCGCAGGCTTGAAAGCTTTCTTCTTAGATCTGCCCTGAGTTTGTCAGTCCCTTTATGCTTTGGGACTGTAGCAATTAGTGCCTCAAGGGCAGCAATTTTTTCTGCATAACTTTTAGCCTGTTTTAATCTTTCTTCAGCAGAAAAGTATTCCGGCGGTAAATTTGTAGGCATAATAGAAATATATCATAAAATTGACACTTTTTTGCTAACTTGAATCCAAATTGAGCGATTCTTATTTGATAAGACGCTTAAACTATGCTAGGACAGCCGTCCACGCCGTCATAGTTCAACAAGCTCAAGGTGACTGTAATAGTGAGCTTGTCGAAGGGTCACCTTTCAGGACAGGCGAGACCTGTCTGAATGCCTGCCTGAGCGAGAATCTGCCTGCACTGCAGGTATGTCGCTCGCAGTCAGGCGGACACGCACAGGCAGCCGCCTGTCCTACTATGTTTGTTATAAGAATTGCGTACTATTTAATTCTTGAATCTAAGCCAAGCTTTGCCCTTTTTGATTCAATATGATTAATAATTAGGTCGGCGGCCTTCTCTGGATCGGCTTCGACGACAAAACGGGCTCCAAACACATTCTCTAAACCATTCAGCGCCATTTCAACTATATTTTTTGAACCTGTAACAGGAGGTGTTGGCCCTAAAAAAGTTGTAATTCCGCTTGCAACAGCATAAAGTGCGATTGTAACAGCCTTCTCAGAATACCATTCAGGCGCAGAGGCCGCTATTGGAAGATCCGATATGTCAGTGCCAAGATAATTGGCAAGGGCTGAAGCCAGAACCATTATCCTTGAATTATCTACACATGAACCCATATGTAATACTGGCGGTATTCCTAAAGCATTACAAATCTCCATTAGTCCTATCCCTGCTAATTGTGCTGCATCTATCACTTTTAATCCGTCTTTTGCTGTTGCCACAGATACGCATCCTGTATCAACAACAAGGATATCATTTGCAATTAGTTTTCTAACTATGATTCTATGAGCGTTGTCATGCTTAATTCTTGGGTTATTGCATCCTACAACGCCTACAGCCCCTCTTATCTTGCCAGCTTTAATGACATCTATAAGAGGGGTAATAGTGCCCCCAAGAGCCTTCACTATTGCCTCGATTGAAAAACCAGTAAGCTGTTTAACTGGTTTCTCAGGTATTGATACCCTTTCCTTTATTCTGTTTGGGAAGTTTTTAATAGCTGTCTCAACTAAATATTCGGCCTTTTCTAAGGCATTCTCAGGGGTTATCTCAACATGTTCAGCCCCAGGAAATTTTGCTTTAGGACTGGTTGAGAACATCTTAGTATGATAACACTGTGCAACTTTGCCTAATGATGGCATAATACACTGGTAATCAACTATAAGAGCTTCAACTGCACCTGTTACAAGAGCAAGTTCAGTCATAAGGTGGTTTCCTGCCATTGGAATGCCTTTTCTCATCAGCACCTCATTGCCTGTACAGCAGACACCAGCGAGATTAATTCCTGAAGCACCGTTTTCTTTTGCAAGAGCCAATAGTCTTGGGTTTTGAGCTGCATTAAATATCATCTCTGAAACGACAGGATTGTGTCCGTGCAGAATTATGTTTACTTCATCATGCTTTAATACGCCCAGATTTACCTCACTCTCTTTAGGAGTTGGTATGCCAAAGATGATATCAGAAAGGTCAGTCCCTATCATTGAGCCACCCCATCCATCTGCAAGTGCATTGCGAGCCCCCTGAAGCAGCAGAGATACCCAATCATTATCAACGCCCATATGTGTTCTATGCAGAGATTCAGATGTTTCCCTATCAATGCCGCGTGGGACAACACCAAACTTCTTCCAGATTTCAAATCTTTTTACAGGAGCCCTTTTTGCCATCTTGATTGAATCCAGACGAGTTCCAAAATCCTCTTCCATCAGATGTGCCAGATTTCTTGCAATCTCAAGATCGCCCTTGCCCTTATATTCTATCCCATATTCCTCTGCGAGGCTTCTCAATTTTTCTGGTTCTCTTATGCTGTATCCGATAGTTTTACCTTCACCTATAGCCTTTAATACCTCGATTAAATCCCTGCCATGGTCTGAATGCGAAGCAGCTCCTGTTGCGACCATACGAAGGAAATTGCGGGCTACTATAATATCGGCATCAGCCCCACATACGCCTTTTTTGCCTTGAGGATCTTTAGGATTTATCCTGCAAGGACCCATCATACAAATACGGCAGCTTAAGCCAGCCTCACAAAATGTGCAGTGCTTTGCTTGAGTTTGATAACGGTCCCAGACTAATTCAACTGATTCCTTCCTTGCTTTTTCGATCATAGCCTGTCCATCTGTTGTTACAGTCAGCTCCTTTGCTTTTAAAACTTCTGTTTTCATTTTTTCCTCCTATGAAAATGGGTCGTATTGTCAAAATTAACCACAGAGAACACAGAGAAAATATTAAATATTAAATATTAATAAATTAAGAGGAATTCCGTTGCATCCCCTCCGTGACCTCTGTGGTGAAATTCTGTGGTTTCATATCTTTCTCTCTTTATTTCATAAAACTTTTGACATTACCAAATGGGTTTATTAGAAATTTTTTAAAATAAAATAAACAATCAGAAAAATTCTTTTATTAATTTAATGGGCATGTAGAGCCTGTCTAAAAACTCGCATGTTGTCATTGTCCGGCTTGACCGGACAATCCAGAACCTATTGAAAAGACTGGATTCCCCGATCAAGTCGGGGAATGACAGTCGAGTGAAATCGTAGTTTTTAGACAAGCTCTGTATGCCAAAAAATCAAAACTAAAATAATTTTACATTAAAAAGCAAAAAAATAATATATCAATACAATATAGATGAAACAAATAATACTGAACCTGAAAATAAATATATGAAGCCTATAATTTATCAACCAGAAGATGTTAAAATTATAGGATGGTTGATTAAAATTTTAAATTATTAATGCTTAATAAAACTTAGCTTCATTCAAAAATAATCTGTCTGTGGCTTTAGTTTTTATACTGAAATTGTATATATGGACGATATACTTAATATAGCTAAAAAGGTCTTAAGAATCGAGGCAGAAGCGGTAGCAGCCCTAGCAGAAAGGCTTAACAGCGATTTTGAGAAGGCAATTGAGATAATCTTCAATAGTAAAGGCAGGGTTGTAGTAACTGGCATGGGCAAATCAGGGCTGATAGGCAAAAAGATTGCTGCAACTCTGGCATCAACTGGAACTCCTTCTTTTTTTCTGCATCCTGCAGAGGCAAGTCATGGAGATCTTGGCATGGTTACATCCAGAGATGTAATTATAGCAATATCTAACAGCGGAGAAACAGAGGAATTAATAGATTTGCTGCCAGTTTTGAAAAGATTTAATGTAAGCCTCATTTCTATGACAGGCAGCCCTTCTTCAACCCTTGCGAAGAATTCTGATGTGAATCTTAATATCTCAGTCAAAGCTGAGGCTTGTCCATTTGGTTTAGTTCCTACTTCATCTACGACTGCCACACTCGCAATGGGAGATGCTCTTGCTGTAGCAATATTGACTAAAAAAGGCTTTAAAGAAGAAGATTTTGCTAATTATCACCCTGGTGGGAGCTTGGGCAAAAGATTATTAATAAAAGTTAAAGACCTTATGCACACAGAGGAAGCTCTCCCTGTAATTTCTCCATTTGTAAATATGACTCAAGCCGTCATAGAGATATCATCTAAAAGGCTTGGCATTACAATAATTGCTGATGAAAATAAGAAAATACTTGGAGTTATAACTGATGGCGACCTTAGACGTGGGATAGAAAAATGGGGAAAGGATTTGTTTGATATGAAGCCTACTGATATTATGATCAAAAATCCAAAAACTATCTTAGAATATGAACTTGCAACTAAGGCATTATCAATAATGGAGAGATATTCTATAACTTCACTTGTAGTGCCCGATGATTTCGGCGCTGCTAAAGGAATAATACATATACACGATATATTAAAGAAAGGTATAGTTTAAAAGGCTATAATTTTGTTAAAAAACTATTAATTGTATCATTACCGCTTTAATTGTTGGAAAACAAGTTTTATTATTTTCTTTTCTTCTAACCAATCTTTAATAAGTCAAATCTATCGCCCCAGAAATCTTGCAAACCTTCTTTTAATCCGGGAAAATTATTTAATGAGGTATTTTTTTCAGCAAATGAGAAAGCCTCTTTGCGTGCTATTTCTAGTATTTTAGCGTCTCTGAAAAGATTTGTGATCTTGAATTCAGGCAAACCTGATTGTTTTGTGCCAAGAAACTCTCCATGACCTCTTATTTTTAAATCTTCTTCTGCAATTATAAAGCCGTCTGTAGTGCGAGCCATTACATTGAGCCTTTTACGGGAATCTTCGCCAGCTTTATATTGCACTAAAATACAATAAGATTGACTCCTTCCTCTACCTACTCTACCCCTAAGTTGGTGAAGCTGTGCCAGTCCGAACCGTTCAGCATTCATAATAACCATCAGAGTTGCATTTGGAACATCTACGCCTACTTCTATAACAGTTGTAGATACGAGTATTTTTATATCTCCTTCTTTAAACTTCTTCATTATAAGTTCTCTTTCGTCAGTTTTCATCCTGCCGTGTATCAGACCTGCTGTTAATTGAGGAAATTTCTTTTGTATATCTTCAGCACCTGCAATCGCAGATTCAAGATCAATCTTCTCAAATTCTTCAATCAATGGATATACAATATAAACCTGCCTGCCTTTTTTAATCTCATCTTCAATATACTTGAACCTTTGATTTTCCTTCTTTTTATCCAGAAGTATTGTAATGATTGGACTTCTGTTTGGAGGCAATTCATCAATCGTGCAATAGTCAAGGTCTCCATACAGCGTTAAAGCAAGTGTTCGAGGTATTGGAGTGGCAGTCATTACAATTGTATCAGGATTCAAGCCTTTTTTCCTTAAAGCTGCCCGCTGAATTACCCCAAACCTATGCTGTTCATCTATAATGATAAGTCCAAGTTTCTCAAAATTCACATTTTCTTGAATTAATGCATGGGTTCCTATAACAATATCGGCTTGTTCATTTGTGATAATTTCTGTAATCTTCTTTTTGTTATTCATCTTTTTGCTTCCAGTAATTATCTGAACATTCAAGCTGATATCTTTAAGCATATTAGAGATATTTATGTAGTGTTGTTCAGCAAGAATCTCTGTGGGAGCCATCAATGCTGCCTGGTATCCGCTTTCTGCACAAGCGAGCATAGACAAAAGGGCTACTATTGTCTTGCCTGACCCAACATCGCCTTGAATAAGCCTGTTCATAGGGAAGGTTGATTTCATGTCATGTATTATCTGTTGAAAAACTTTCTCTTGAGCAGATGTAAGCTTAAAAGGAAGCTTAGATAAAAGAGAACTGGTAAATCTGCCATTGGGGCTAAATGATATACCTTTCTCCTTAAGTTCTCCTTTCCTCATCATTGCAAGACCAATTTGAAAAGTAAATAATTCATCAAATACAAGTCTTTTATGATAAACGGTGCTACCTCTATTTAGGTCCTCTAATGACAAGTCAGCAGAAGGAAAATGAACATTTTCTATGCTTTCTTTTAGTGCAGGAAGTTTAAGTGATTGAATTATCTCCATTGGTATTGTATCAGAAATATAGGAAATACCCGTATTCAGTGCTGAGTGCATTATGCTTCTTATTTGCTTCTGACTCAATCCCTCTGTCAATCTGTACATTGGGACTATCCTTCCAGTATGCAAATTTATCTGTTCAGGTGTAGGGTCTTCATCAGTTAATATCTCATATTCAGGGTTCAACATTTCTAATCCAGTTCCCCAATAGTTTAGCTTGACCAGTCCATATAAGACCACATCATCCTTTAGCCTAAAAACCTTTTCGAGATAGGGCTGATTGAACCATTTGGCTGTAATTATACCGCTTCCATCGCTTATAGTGAGTTCAAATATCTTTAACCTTGGTTTTTTAGTGATATAAGATTGAGGAATCTTGATATTGGTATTTAAGACCCTCCCAATCACTGTATTTAATTCATTGGGTTTAAGATGAACGATTTTTTTAATTGAGCTTCTATCTTCATATCTGTATGGAAGGTAGAATAAGGCGTCTCTAAGTGTATGAATGCCTAGGCGGGCTAATAATTTAGAGCGGAACGGACCCACACCCTTTATATATTGTATAGGGGCAGATAAATCCTTTTCTTTGTTCATTGATTTTAGTAGTTCTGAATTTAAGGAATCATGAAGAAGTTATTTATTGCCCTCAGTTTTGAAAGATTTCTCAAGCTCCTCTGTTCTCATCTTGGCATACTCTGATTCGCTTAAGATATCTATCTCCCAGCCAGTAAGCTTAGTTGCAAGCTTGATATTTTGTCCTCGCTTTCCAATAGCAAGAGACAGTTGTTCATCATTAGCTACAACCATAGCTGTCTTTTCATCTTCATTTACCCCTACCATATTCACAGAAGCAGGAGTTAAAGCACGGGCAATAAAAACCCTCGGATCATTGCTCCAAGCTATTATATCAATTCTTTCCCCTCTTATTTCTCTAACAATGGATTGTATTCTTGTGCCTTTCATTCCTACACAAGCGCCTACAGGGTCTATTGATGGGTCATTGGATAATACTGCAATCTTAGTTCTTTCTGATGGTTCTCGAGCTATGCCTTTTATAACTACAACCTTGTCATTTATTTCTGGAACCTCAAGCTTTAGAAGTCCTGATACAAATTCAGGGCATGTGCGAGAAAGCAATATCAAGGGACCTTTAGATGTTTTTTTAATATCTAAAATATAGGCTTTTACGATATCTCCTCGTTTAAGATTTTCATTTAAAAGTGACTCTTTTTGAGGGAGTATAGCTTCTATGTTTTTTAGATTGACATAATAATTGCCTTTTTCTTTTCTATTTACAGTCACAGTAACTATTTGTCCGATCTTATCCTTATATTCATCAAAGATAGCATCCTTTTCTACTTCCCTTACTTTTTGCATCAATACCTGTTTAGCGGTCTGAGCTGCTATCCTTCCGAAGTCGTGTATAGATATTGGCATTTCAATAGTATCACCTATTGTCTTATCAGGAAAGATATCTTTTATTTCTTGATAAGATATCTCCTCATTTTTATTAACAACATTAGCTACTATTCTCTTAATATCAAATGCTTGAAGATTGCAAGTTTTTGGATCAATATGTAGAGTTATATTAGGGTTAGCGCCAAATCTTTTTTTTGCAGCAGTAATAAGGGCTGACTCTAATACCTTTAGAAGAGCATCTTTTGAAATACCCTTTTCTTTGCTTATTTGTGTGATAATATTACAAAGCTCTTTGGACATTTTGTATTACCTGAATAATTGGTTTTATAATTTCTATGCAAAAAGATTCAAAAAAATTCAAAACTCTAATTCCAATCTAGCTTTTGATATTTTTTCTATTGGAATAAATAAATCCTCTTTTTTATCTTTTTTTTCGTAAGAAATTCTAACCCAATTTTCTCCGACATCAATTATTCTGCCTATGAAAAAGGTCTGATTATCAATCATCTCTAAAGTTATAATCCTTACAAGCTTACCAATGTTCTTCTCAAAATCTCTGTGCTTGATAAGAGGCCTGTCAATACCTGGTGAAGATACCTCAAGGGTATAGGGAGCTTTAATTGGATCTTCAATGTCTAACAAGGCACTAAGACTTTTGCTCATTTTCTCACAATCATCAATTGTCACTCCGCCTTCTTTATCTATTATAACCCTAAGTATGGTCTTCCTACCGCTACCCAGTATTTGCAAATCATAAAGTTCAAAACCTTCATCTGCTGCTACATCAGATGCTAAATCATAGATTTTCTGTTTTAAGATATCAATTTTCATAATTAACTCAATAAAATAAAAGAGTGGGATTCCCCACTCTTAAAAAATAAAGATATAATCTAAATATAACTATTTTTAACTATAAAAAGCAACACCACGAGAGTTGTAAATTTTATCTCTCGTGGTGTTTATTAAATACTACTTTTTAGGCGCCTCAGCTGGTTTTGCTGGAGCTGGAGCTGGTGCAGGAGCTGGTGCAGGAGCTTCAGCAGGCTTAGGAGCCTCAACTGGTTTAGGTGGTTCCGGCGGCTTTGGTGGTTCAGCTTTCTTGCAACCAACTGCAAATGCTACCAAGAGAACCAATGAAAGAATTACTGCTAAAAGTTTTTTCACTCTTTTTTCACCTCCTTTCAGAATAAAATAAAGCTTGCTAAAAACAGGGCAATATCTTAGTTCAAGTCAATTATTAACATATATATTAATTCTTGTCAATGAATAAATCAAGTTAAAATTTTATTTGAGAAAAATAATTATATTTTGAATTATTAAGTTCTAATCCAGATTATTTTGCTTGACAATATCTTTAATATTGACTATATTTTTATTAAAAGAAATCTTAATAATCAAAAAAGGGGGAATATTTATGTTTAAAAGAACAGGTTTGTTTATCATTTTTATTATCGCAGCATTTTATTTTTGTTCAACTGTTGAAGCTGTTCCAACGGGTGCAAAGGCTTTATTCGATAGCGGCGAAGGTCCTGCCACAGGAATTTCAGTTGCACCAACCACCAGAACTACTGCATCTGCACCTGTGCAAAAACAAAAATATGTTGGTATTTCTTATGAACTTTTGCTATTGACTGACGATGGGCAAATTAAAAAAGTCTCAAAAAATCGCGTTTTCAAATCTGGAGAAAGGCTTATAATGAGAGTTATGACTAATAGACCAGGATATCTTAGTATTGTCAATATTGGACCAACTGGTAATAATACCCCTCTTTTTAATGACTATGTTGAAGCATTTACTGTTCAACAGATTCCCAGGGGTTCAAATTTCCGTTTCGTTGGCAACCCCGGTACTGAAACCTTAATAATGACTCTTTCTGATACTCCACCGCCATCTGGCATACCCGGAAGCGGTTTAACAGCAGGAGGCTCTACATATACCCCACCTTCATCAGGAACTTCTACTCCTACTTCAAGTGCAATGGGAGATTTGATTGCAGGTGCAAAAAGAATTCAGGGTTCCAAAGATATAGTCGTTGAAGACCAAATGGGGTCAACTTTTGCAATCGTATCTCCTCAGAATAATTGGCAGCCTGTCAAAACTGGCAAGAAAGATATAATCATTGAATCTTCACAGGGAACAAATTATGGAGTAGTTCCTATTTCTGCAATAAGTGACGGAAGGGCTCTTTCACTTATTATCAAACTTTCTCACAAATAGGTGACCGAATATGAAAATTTTGATTCTGAGGGTTTTTAGCTCTGTATTAATTTTTATTTTTCTTTTAACCTCCTGCGGTCCACTTCCACCTCCAGGCACTGCTCTGACACCTCAAGAAAGAGAAGAAGCTCAGAAGTCCTGTATCACAAAATATACTACTATGGGAGCTATTGGTGGAGCGGCAGTTGGGCTTCTTTTAGGTGGTCGGAAAACTAAACTTGAAGGTGCATTACTCGGGGCTGCTGCTGGAGGAGCACTTGCTTTTGCCCTTGCATATGGGAAATGCCTATCTATGTTTTCAGATTTAAATAGCTATCCTGTCGCGGGTTATCAAGAAACAGCTCAAAGGATTGGTTATACATCAGTACAGGGTTATGTGACCAAGATTGAAAGCTTTTACATTGACCCTACTGGTGTAGCTCCAGGAGGAAAGATTAAACTCAACGGCTCATATTACATAATGGCTCCTGAGGGAACTATGGAAGCAAAGGTAACAGAAACAAGAACTGTCAGTTATTATGATGCTTCTGAAAAACAATGGAAAGAACTTGGCTCTGTTCCTCAAGAAGTTACTTCAGCTCTTGGCTCAAGAAAGGCTGAGGGAAGCTTTGATTTGCCTAAAGATGTACCCGAAGGGCTTTATAGAATTACCTTAATGATTGAAGCTAATGGCAAAAAAGATCAGATCACGCGAGACCTTACAGTCCAAAGAGGTCTTGCAATGGGGCCAACTAACAGAACTGATACTATCCAAGCAGCTTATGCCACTGATCAAATCGGTGGTAAAGCTGTAAGCAGTGGAAAAATAGAGAAAAAGCATACAACAATTACAGTGATATCTAAAACTTTGAGCATGAGAAATGAGCCTACAACTAAATCTCAGATTATTGCCACTTTACATCAAGGAGAAGTATATGAGGTTCTTAAAAAAACGGATTCCACAAACGACACATGGTATAGAATCAGGCTCGATAATGGAGTTGAAGGCTGGGTGTCAGGCAAAAATGTAAGAGTTCAGGAGTAGGGTATGCGGCTAATAAAAATTCTTACCGTTTCTCTTCTTATATCAACATTCTTAATCTCTGTCCAGACATCTGTGCATAGCAGGCAGTCGCCAGTTGATGATAACCATATCTTTCAGGCAAATAAGTTATTTAGGGAGAATGGGATATACAATGGGTTTGTTGTTCTTGATAGATATGGTCGTCTTGAACTAAAGGGAGATTATAATGATGAACAGGAGGTTGACAGGGCATTTTCCTTAGCTCAAACGGTTGTTGGCATTAAATGGGTCTCGCCTGTTACGCCCGAAAATATTAAAGTTAAAGAGTGGGAAAAAAGAATTGGGAGTCTTTTTGAGAGGGCTAAAGTTCTCAAACCAACTGTAAGGGGAGATTTACCGCCGGGCCCTATCAAAAATAAATATGCACTTATAGTAGGAATTGGCAAATTCAAATATGGCAAAACTTCTGCAAATCCGAGAGGTATAGAACCTCTCCAGTTCACAGTAAGAGATGCTATAAGTTTTAATCAATTTCTTATTAATCAGAATTTTGGAGCTTTCAGACAAGAAAATATTATTTTTCTTACAGACCATAATGCTACAAGAGCAAATATAGCAAATGCACTTGATAAAATAAAAAACCTTGCTAAAGAAGATGATCTTGTTGTTGTTTACTTAAGCAGTCATGGCACCCCACCTGATAAATATGGAGGCGTTTTTATTGTTGCATATGATACAGAGGTTATGCCAAGAGAAAGGGTTTGGCATACTGCAGTGAGCGAGGCAATGTTAAGGGATTTCATTGAGGGGCTACAAGCTAAACGGCTCGTTATGATTCTCGATACTTGTTACAGTAATGGAGCTTACCGGAGCGTTCCTGGCTTTTTGCCACCTGGCGGCAAATCTCTGGGAGCTGGAGATGATGAAGGATACGGAATTTCGAGTGCTTATGGACAGAGGCTGCTCGGCTCAAAGGATATAGTAATTGAGGACATACCAATCAAAACGACTTCATCTAAAGCTAAAGGCACGGAAAGTGATGGTTGGGGCAAGGTTTTGATTGGAGCTAGTGGGGCTGGTGAGCAGTCATGGGAATCTGATAAGCTCAATCAAAGCATATTCACTTATTATTTTCTTGATGGACTTAAGAGGAATAACGGTTCAATTAAAAATGCCTTTTATCATGCCAAACCGCTTGTTACTCAAAGGGTAAAACAGGAAAAAGGACAAGATATAGAACAAAATCCTCAGATTATGGCAACAAGCACAGAATGGAATATGCATCTTATGCCAAAAAAATAAAGCAAAAGGAGAAATTTTAATGCCAAAGACTTCTAATTTATTTATTGCCTTTTTTGCTATTGTGATTGTTTTTTCTTTTTTATTGACAGGCTGTGATAAGCCTCAGCCCAAGCAGGAATCGCCCCCACCTCCACCACAGCAGGCTCAGCCTACACCACTTCCACAGCAGCCCCCTACAGGAGGAATTCCGCCTGCACAGTTGGGAAAGGGTAGCACAGACCCCATTGCTCAGATAGAAATCCCTACAGAGGCAAAACTGAATATGCAGCAGGGCATTAATTATATGAGGGGGAAAGATTGGGATAACGCAATCAAAGAGTTCACTATCGCTATACAGAAACATCCACCTTACGATGTTGCATATTCAAACAGAGCTGTGGCGTATATGCAGCAGAAAAAGTTTAATAAAGCTCTGGATGATCTTAAAGAGGCAGAAAAGATTAATCCAAGAAATTCAATGGTTCACTATAACTTTGTTGCACTATATTCGCTTCAGAATCAGCTTGATAGGTCTCTTGATTCTCTTGATAGATGCCTTGAACTGGGTTTTAATAATTATGATGCCCTTAGAGCTGACTCCGATCTTAATAACGTCCGCAGACATCCCGAATTCCGTAAGATATTAGAGAAACATAAGGTATTTCTGAAATAAACTAGGGACACATCCCATATTTTGACATTAATAGAATTCAAAGCAGGGACAGTTCTCCACTCAGGAGGCTGTCCCCATGCATCAAATTTTTTTAGGTTTAACTAAATTAGCAATAGTTTTAACAACTACATCTGGGGTTAAAGAAATTGAATCAATTTTAGCATCTATTAAAAATTGAGCAAAATCTATAAAAGAAGATGGTGCATCACCACAAAATCCAATATACTTATTTTTACTCTTGCAAGCTTTGATAGCTTGAATAATTAGTCCTTTGACCGCCTGGTCCCTTTCATCGCTGATATTAGCAATTGCAGCATTGTCTCTATCTAATCCCAATGTTAATTGAGCCAAATCATTAGACCCAATACTCATTCCATCAAAAATTTCTAAAAATTCATTCGCTAAAATAACATTAGAAGGAATTTCGCACATTACATAAATCTCTATGCCGTCCTTTCCTCTTTTTAACCCAAATTGCTCCATTAAAGCAATAGTTTTTTTACCCTCCTCAACTGTTCGACAAAACGGCACCATTACTTTAATATTTTTTAATCCAAAAACATTTATTACTTCTAATAAAGCCTTACATTCCATTTCAAAAGCTGGTTGAAATTTTTCACTATAATAACGAGAAGCCCCTCGCCAGCCAATCATCGGATTATTTTCATTGGCTGGCTCAAATAATTTACCACCAATTAGCTCAGCATATTCATTGGAGCGAAAATCAGATAGTCGCACAATTACTGGCTTAGGATAAAAAGAGGCGGCGATTTGAGAAATGCCTTCTGCTAATTCTTTGACAAAATAATCCCTTTTATTAGGATGTTCAATGGTAATTTCATTAATTTTATTTTTTAATTCTGAGTCATTAATTTTATCATAATGGTATAATGCCAATGGATGAATCTGAATCTTTTTGGCAATTAAAAATTCGATACGTGCTAACCCTACTCCTTCATTAGGTAAAAACGAAACCCTAGGGGCTAATTCAGGAATACCAATATTAATCATAATCTTTGTCTGACCAATTATTGGTTTAATATTTTCTAAATTATATCTAATAACCTTAAAATTAATTTCATCTTGAAAAATATTGCCAATGGCGCCCTGCGAACAATCAACTGTCACTTTTTGCCCTGCTTTTAAAACTTCAGTTGCTTTATGAGTTCCAACAATACAAGGGATACCTAATTCCCTACTAACAATCGCGCTATGACAAGTCCTTCCTCCTTGGTCAGTAATAATTGCTTTGGCTATTTTCATAATAGCCACCCAATCAGGGTCTGTCATCTGGGTTACTAAAATCTCTCCTTTTTTAAATTTATTTATCTCAGAAACATCCTTAATAATATTTACTTTACCAGAAGTGATTTTTTCACCAATGGCAATCCCCTGTAAAATAGGTTTTTGATCGGTGACCTCCAATCTATATTCTTCGTAAAAATCACTAGATTTCTCCACATAGACTGTTTCAGGGCGAGATTGAACAATAAAAAGTTGATTGGTTTCTCCATCTTTCGCCCATTCAATATCTTGAGGCGTCCATTTACCCTTTTTTTGAGAATAGTGATTCTCAATAATTATTGCCCACTTAGCTAAAGTTAAAATTTCTTCATCAGTCAAACTAAATTTTAATTGATCTTTTAAGGGTGTCTCAATCTCCTTAATTCCCCTTTCTTGATAAATCATTTTAGTCTTCTTAGAGCCTAAATTTTTTACAATAATTGGTTTAAATTGTTTTTCAAAAGTGGGCTTAAAAACATAAAATTCATCTGGAATAATCTTTCCTTGAACAACAAGTTCTCCCAATCCATAACCAGAAGTAATTAAAATTAAATCCTTAAATCCAGATTCAGTATCTAAAGTAAACATAACCCCAGAAGAAGCCAAATCTGATCTTACCATTTTCTGAACAGTGACTGATAAGGCAATATGTCTCCAGTCAAAACCCTTCTCAATACGATAAACAATGGCTCTATTGGTAAATAAAGAAGCCATACATTTTTTAATTGCCTCTAAAAGATATTCTGACCCCTTGATATTTAAATAAGTTTCATGTTGACCAGCAAAGCTTGCGATTGCTAAATCTTCGGCTGTTGCTGAAGATCGCACGGCAACGCTTAAATTTTCTTTGTTATAATATTCGCTTAATTTTTCATAAGCTTTAACAATCTCATTTTTTAAATCAAGCGGAAAATCGTGTTGCAAAATAAGATTTCTTGCTTTTTCTCCTTTTTCTTGAATTTCTTTAACATCTTCAATATTAATTATTTTAAAAATCTCTTCTAATTTTGGCCTTATTTTATTAAATTCTAAAAAATGATTCCAAGCAGCAACTGTGGTCGCAAAACCATTTGGAACCTGCACGCCTTTCTCAGTTAATTCATTATACATCTCCCCTAAAGAAGCATTTTTGCCTCCGACTATAGGAACATCATTAGAATTAATTTGATTAAAAAAAATGACCAATTCTTTATTCTTGTTTTTGCTCCGAAAATAATCTCTGTCTTCCATTTTTTCCTTCAAATATAGATACTCTTTTAGTTAGATAGTAAATTGACTGATTGAATTTTTAAAATTTGCTCCTCGTGCTCTCAGCAACATTCCTTGCTCCTTAATTCAATCCTGTAACCTCTCACATTATTTTGACTAAAACATGAAAGGCTCACTGAGTAAGTATTTGAATAAGAACTAACAATTGATGAGCCCCAAAAAGACATTTTATTGTTGCACTATTTCCATATAAATTTCAATATATAGCAAATTAGGGACACATCCCATATTTTGACACTAATAGATATATCCTGTTAAAATTACTCCATGCCAAGGATAGCAAGAGCGATTGCAGTAGGATTCCCGCATCATATAATCCAAAGGGGAAATAATAAAGAAAAAGTCTTTTTCGAAAAAGAAGACAGACAAAAATATCTGGAGTTGCTCAAAAAATATTCAGACAAATGGGAATGCCTTATCCTTGCATATTGTCTTATGAATAACCATGTGCATTTGCTTGCAAGACCTAATCGCGAAGAATCTCTTTATAAAATGATGCAGGGCATAACGCTTTGCTACACCCAGTATATCAACAGGAAATATGAAAAAACAGGAAGATTGTGGGAAAGCAGATACCATTCATGTATAGTTGACAGAGAATATTATTTATGGGCTGTGGCAAGATATATTGAGCAAAATCCGAAGCGTGCAAATATCGTAAAAAAAGAAGAGGAATACCCCTATTCAAGCGCAAAGGCTCATATCGAAGGGAAAAGGGATGATATATTGAGCGAAGATCTTTTTAATGATAATCAGAGGAAAGACTATATATTATTTATCAGAGAGAGCATTACAGAAGATGAGATGCACCGCTTAAAATATTCAACGAGAACTGGAAGACCCTTTGGCAGAGATGACTTTATAAAGAGAATGGAAAAGAAATTAAACAAAAGCTTTATACTGCAAAAACCGGGCAGGCCAAAGGGCAAAAGGGATAAATACGAAAAGTAGGGAGATGAACAATGGAGTTTTTAATAATCTGGCTCATGTTCGGAATTGTTAGTGCGGTCGTTGCTTCTAACAAAGGCCGCAGCGGGTGCGGCTGGTTTGCACTTGGTGTTCTTCTCGGTCCATTTGGTTTCATTTTGGCATTAGTAGTTCCCAAAAAACAAGAAGTAGTAGAAAAAGAATCTGTCCAGAGCGGTTCAATGAAAAAGTGTCCATATTGCGCGGAGTTAATTAAATCAGAAGCTATCAAGTGTCGCTATTGTGGAGCGAAGTTGAACAAGGATAGCTCAGAACAAAGCAATGCCTAACAGACCAGACGGCAATTCCGCTACGATCCATTGCCGCCGCACAGTTTGGTCGTTCTGCAGGGAAATTAGGTAATTGCGCCTTGATATTTTGCAGTTTACAGGAGCTTTGGATGGTCTATTGCGATCATCAGGTGTCAGGTTTTGCGAAAAAGCCTGCTTTCATCAATTCTACAGCAATATAAATTTTAGCTTACAAAGTAGGTAAAAAAGAAGTATAGTTAAAAAAGGATAAAAAACCTGTACTCTTTGACAAATTCTTTAAATGTTCTGGCTGCAATGGTAGAAGGCTCATTTTCAAGACTTATAAGATAAAATTTTCTCATGAGTCTTTTTCCTGATACATTTAACACATTGATTGAGCCATCCTTTATTGCCCTAAAGACTGACCATTTTGATACAAAGGATATGCCCATGCCTGCTTGAACCATCTGGACAATTAATTCAGGTGAGCCTGCAGTCATTGCCACTTTTAGGTCCTCAGGGTTTATTCCTACTTCATGCAAAAAATCATAAATGACTTCTTTGGTGCCTGAGCCTGTTTCAGGCATTATAAATGGTTGCGATATGAGGTCATGTGGCATTAAGGTCTTTTTCTTTGTTAAAGGATTGTCATCTGATGCTATTATTACTATCTCATCATCTGCGATCTCCTCTAAGAAGGCTGAAGTGTTTTTTATATTCCCTTCTACAACTCCCATATCTATTCTGCCCTCGTATATATCGTTGATTATCTTTTCTGTGCTTGAAACCGTAATCTCTATTATCACATCAGGATAGGTTTTTGAGAAACTGTACAACACCTGAGGTAATAAATATGCTGCGGCGGTTGTGCTTGCGCCAATATGGAGGGGTCCTTTTATCTTGCTGACAATACCATAAACATCATCCTTCATCATCTTATATTGTTCGAGTATCTTTTTTGCATGTTCATAAAAGAGCCTCCCCGCAGATGTGGGGGTTACTGTTTTGGAATGCCTATTCAGAAGCTTTACTCCAAGTTCATCCTCTATGTTTTTTATAAGATGGCTCATAGCAGACTGGGTTATAAACTTCGCCTCTGCTGCCTTTGAAAAGCTTTTTAACTCTACAACGAGACAGAATGCCTTTAATCTGTGATCTTCCATAAAAACTATTGTAAACAGCCGATGAAAATGTGTCAATGAATAAAATTCATCTTTTAAATGAATTAAATGAGTTTGACTTTAAAAGTCATATTAGCTTATTTTTAGGCTATGATTAAAGAAAAGACAAAGCTTGCAATTGCATCAACTACAAGCATTCAGAACTCAGGGCTTTTTGATATTTTAATTCCCACATATGAAAAATCCACAAAATACAATGTAAAAGTAGAAGTCATTGCTGTTGGCACAGGCAAAGCCATCCGTCTCGCAAAAAAGGGAGGGGCTGATCTCCTTTTTGTGCATGACCCTTTTAGGGAAGAGAAGTTTGTAGCAGAAGGATATGGTGTGAACAGAAGACCTGTAATGCATAACTCCTTTGTAATTATCGGTATTGCAAAAGACCCAGCAGATATAAAGGAAGCAAAAAATGCAGTTGAAGCCTTTGAGCTTATTGCAGAAACCGGCTCTCCATTTGTATCTCGCGGTGATGACTCAGGAACGAATATAAAGGAGTTGGATTTATGGGAAGATGCAGGGATTAATCCAAAGGGTAAAGGCTGGTATTTTGAGGCAGGGGCAAAGATGGGTGATACATTACTGATGGCAGATCAGAAAAAGGCATACACCCTCTCTGATATGGGGACTTTCCTGAATTACGAACAGAAGATTGATTTGAAGATTTTATTTCAGGATGACCCTATGTTGAAAAATCAATACAGCATAATAGCGATTAACCCTGACAGATTTCCAAATGTCAAATATAGAGAAGCAATGGACTTTATTGCCTTTGTCACATCAAATGAAGGACAGCTTTTAATAGCAAATTACAAGAAAAATGGCGTTAATCTCTTTTATCCAGATGCAGTGCCATCGGTAATGACAAAAACAAACAGGAGGGAAAAGAATGAGACTTAAAGGGTTTTTTCTATTAACACTAATTTTATTGACATTCATTGTTTCAATAGCATTTGCTGAAACAAGAATCCGTTTGGTATCAACCACAAGCACACAGGATTCGGGATTATTTGAACATATCCTGCCTGTATTTGAGAAAAGGACAGGCATTAAAGTAGATGTGGTCGCTGTTGGCACTGGTGCTGCAATTGAAATAGGCAAAAGAGGAGATGCAGATGTGGCATTTGTCCATGCAAGAGAACTGGAATTAGAAGCAGTTAAGGATGGATATTTTGTAAACCGCCACGATGTTATGTATAATGATTTTGTAATTATCGGTCCAACCAATGATCCTGCGGCAATAAAAGGCACAAAGTCAGCTACTGAGGCATTCAAAAAGATTAGAGAAGGCGGTTATCTTTTTGTATCAAGGGGCGATAGGTCTGGCACGCATACAAAGGAATTATCGCTCTGGAAAAAGACAGGCATTGAGCCGAAGGGGCAAAAGTGGTATCTTGAAGTGGGTCAGGGAATGGCAATAACACAGAGGATTGCTAATGAAAAACGTGCATACACTCTTACTGACAGAGGCACATGGCTTGCCGCAAAAGACAGGGAGAGACTTGAGATGATAATTGTCCTTGAAGGCGACCCCTTATTATTTAATCAGTATGGGGTAATGGCTGTAAATCCACAGAAGCATAAACATATAAAATACAAAGAGGCGATGGGGTTTATAAACTGGCTTATATCAAAGGAAGGACAGCATACCATTGCCTCATTTAAGGATAAGCATGGGAATCAGTTGTTTATGCCTAATGCAAAGACAGGCAATGGGCAATAGGTGATGGGCAATGGGTAATGGACATTAGATTTAATAACCTATAATCTATAACCTATAGCCTATAACCTATAGACTGATTATTATGGATTTTATAATAGAGGGATTTAGAAAGGCATTTATACTTATTTTAAATCTTGATGCAGAGCTTTTGGGTATTATACTTCTATCTCTCAAAGTCTCTGGCACTGCACTTTTGATAGCAGCCTTAATTGGAATTCCACTGTCTGCCGTCATTGGTTTAAAAAATTTCCCTGCAAAGGGGTTTATCATAAGCCTCATGAATACATTTATGGGGCTTCCGCCGGTTGTTGTTGGCCTCTTTATTTTTATGCTGCTTTCAAGGGCTGGTCCTTTTGGATTTATGGAACTTCTCTATACGCCTTCAGCAATGATTATTGCACAGACAATCCTTGCATTTCCAATTGTGGCATCCCTTTGCCATTCAGCCATTGTAGGGGTTAATCCAATAATCAAGCAGGCATCAATGACACTTGGTGCAACACCTTTTCAAGTAGCGATTACAATAATAAAAGAGGCAAGATACGGAATAATGTCAGGTGTTATTGCAGCATTGGGAAGGCTTATGGCAGAAGTTGGGGCAATACTAATTGTCGGAGGAAATATAGCAGGTTACACAAGGGTTATGACAACTACTATAGCAATGGAAACGGGTAAGGGAGACTTTGAACTTGCTCTTGCGCTGGGCATAATACTCTTAACAATCTCGCTATTTATAAATGCAGTGCTTTATTTTATTCAGAAAAAAGGCATAGTTAAAAAATAAATGGGACTGATATTTAGAGGGCAAGCTTCGGGCATAAAAAAATAAAAAATTTTAGTTTATAAACAGCAGCTAAATATGCTAAAATTCACACTAAATTGCTTTATTCCTTATTACATGCTATTTGTCAAAAGTTTTATGAAAAAAGAGAGAAAGATATGAAACCACAGAATTTCACCACAGAGCGCACAGAGAAAAGAATTTTAAGGTTTAAAAACTCTGTGTTCTCTGTGGTTAGTTTTGACAATATGTAAAATAAAAAAAGGAGGTATGTAATGAAACGATTAATAGCTTTAATGATTTTTTTTCTGCTTCTACTAAGCTTCCCTGCATTTGCTGCAGATCAGGCTGAACTACTAAAAAAAATTGAAACCCTCTCAAAGGAACTTGATCGTCTCAAACAACAGGTGGAAGATATACAAAAGAAAGAAGCTGTAAAAGAAGAAAGAATTACAATAGTTGAGAAAAAGGCTGAACAGGCATCAGAAGGCGCTGCAAACCTTTCATGGCTTGAAATTGGTGGCGATTATAGGGGTAGATTTGATTATCTGCGAGGCAAAACCCACGATGCTTTGATTTTTAACCCCAACTTTAATCCTAATATCCCCCCTGGACCGACTAACATCCCTATTATCCCTTACTCTGCAGAGACAATCAAGAATGAAGCTTTGCTTACAAACAGATTAGGCTTAAACATAAAGGCATCTGCAACAGAGGATATTCATGTAAAAGTAAGACTGCTGATGTATAAAGTTTGGGGGCACGGCACTGAAGGACCAATTATAGGTTTTTTTGCTGATAGAGCAGGCGTTTTCGATGGCACCACAGGACATGTGCCTAAGGATAACATCCTTAGAGTTGATCAAGCATATGCTACATGGAGCAACATAGCGGAACTCCCAGTGTGGTTTTCTATCGGCAGAAGACCATCTACTAAAGGTATTCCATCTAACCTAAGATTGAATCTTGAAAAGACAGGGACTGCAGGCGTTCCAGCATTGCTTGTAGATTATGCGTTTGATGGGTTAACAATCGGAGTTGCTCCTGATATTCAAACTCTTCCGGGTGCATATGCTAAGTTCTGCTATGGCAAAGGTTTTGATTCAGGCTATAAAAGTTTTGCAAACAGCCTAAAAGATACACATATGATGGGGATAGATTTAGTTCCTTACGATACAGACAATCTACGACTCGAATTCAACCTTAATCGAGGCATGAATATATTTGCCACCCCTGAAACCGGTGGTATTAATGTTGGTGATATTAACTGGTATGGTGCAACAGTTGTAGGCAAAATCGACAAAATAGGATATGGCGACCTCAATCTATTTGTCTCGGCTGCTATGAGCGATACCAAACCAAACAATAAAACTATTTTCGGTGGAGCATTTCCGTTTGATTATGGCTTATTGTGGGACACAGTTGAAGGTAAAAAATCTCGTACTGGCTATGCTGTTTATGTTGGCGCAAGATACGACTTAAAATCATCTAAGACTAAGATTGGCTTAGAGTATAACAGAGGCTCGAAAAATTGGATCACATTTGCTCCGGCAGCCGATGATATATGGACAGCCAAGCTCGGAACAAGAGGTGATGTTTATGAAGCTTATGTAATACAAGAGCTCAAGTTAAAGCCGATTTCAAAAAGAGGAAATGCATTCTTCAGGCTTGGTTATCAGTATTACGATTTTCAATATACTGGCAGCAACAATTGGATAGGTGCACCACATAAAATATCCACATTAACGCAATCCGGTCCTATTGCTCAATTTTTCCCGCCTCTCAAAAATGCACAAAATATCTATTTAACCTTTGATGTTATGTTTTAATCTTATTGAAATTACACTGGGGGGGATTATCCTCCCAGTTGTCCAATATAAGTCCGAAATTCATCAGTCCCAACTGAATAAAATTTAAAATCTTTACCATTTCGCTTATCCAGTTGAACGGCAAATTGATGTGATTCATTAGCCAATGGCTACCTTTCCGACCATCTTCCTCGCCATCTATTATAAGAATAGAATACCCTATATCCTTAGGCTTTAGTTCATTATCAACTGCCTTGATTTTATTTCATAACAACCCTTGCAGCGTAGTTCATTAAATTTTATAAATCCATATCATTTTTGAGAGCAATTATAATGCCCGCCGGGTGATGAGGCGTTTTGTATAATCAATTTAGGCTGTGAACCATCTTTGAGTTCAATATACCATAAGTCGGAACTGGCATCCCTTTCTAATGACCATTTATTCTTCCATCTCTCAAAGATTATTGCATCTCCACTGCAAGCAAAAACAGGATTTGAGCCTTCTGTAATTAATCTCTTCATTCCTGTCTGTATATTAATAATGAATATTTGGTCTTGTTCAGTATCAGAAATTGCAGGGGAATAACACAAAATATCTTTTCCATCAGGTGTGAATTGGGGCTTCCAGTAAGGTTTATGTTCAGAGTTGTTTTTTGGAAAGCTGAATATAGTTTTGCCTTTAAGGTCAATAATCGAAAATCCACCTGATACATCGCTCCCGCTATGTTGAAAGGCGACTAACCTTCCATCAGGTGAGAGTGAAGGGTTGCTGTAAATATAACCTGCATCTAAAAAGGCATTAGATGATTTAACTATAGTTTTAATCTGTTTACTTTCAACATCAATAATATTAATAGACATTGTGGCAAATGGCATCTCATTGCTACCTTTTTTCTTAATTTGAACATCTGACATACCAACGAAGACGAGCATATCACCATTTGAAGAAAAGGATGCGTATTCACCTCCGCTCAGACCTTTCAGGCCAAGTAGCTTAGGCTTTCAACATTGAGAAGTCATCGAGTATAAATGACCAAAACCTGTTTTGGGATTATAACCTGAGGTAAAAACAATTAGTTTTCCAGCGGGTGAAATCGAGGGATGCCTGCTATTTTGAGAGAATGTGAGAGGTTTTGCATTAGTTCCATCAGTAGATGCAATCCAAACATCGCCATCACGGATAAAAACTATCTGTCCATCAGGCGATGCAAAGCAATCAGCAGATATTAAACTAAAGATTGTAAATATCGAAATAATATAGAAAGTTAACAATAATTTTTTCATGAGGATTTCAAACATATTGATTATCTGTCATTTCGAATACCAGTAAAACCTCTTTAAACATTAATTATCACGGTTTTGAGATAAAATTGCAAACTAAATTTAGGAGAGACTATCGTTCATAGCGGTAATGAGATAAAAAGGGGGGATATAAGCTTGTCTAAAAACTACGATTTCACTCGACTGTCATTCCCCGACTTGATCGGGGAATCCAGTCTTTTCAATAGGTTCTGGATTGTCCGGTCAAGCCGGACAATGACAACATGCGAGTTTTTAGACAGGCTCATATCCCCATGTGGTGTCTTGATGGATATCTTCTTACTTTGAGCTTTTTTTCTCAATCACTACGGCTTTCGTATATCTCATCAAATTGCTTATGACAATCCTTAAATGCCTGCAATATCAGGGGGTCAAAGTGTTCAGGCATTGTCCTGCCATCCCCTTCTGTTAAAATTCTATATGTCTTTTCATGGTCAAAAGGAGGCTTATATGGTCTTCTGCTCCGCAAGGCATCATATTGGTCGCAGATAATATAAATCCTTCCCTCAATCGGTATATCCTCTCCTTCAAGTCCTTTTGGATAACCTCCGCCATCCCATCTTTCGTGGTGACTAAGGGCGATTCGCTCAGCCATCTTAATAATCTCTGATGTCTTACCGCTGAGGATGTTTGAGCCGATAATGGTATGGGTCTTCATAAGTGCAAATTCCTCTTGTGTGAGCTTTGCAGGTTTAAGGAGGACCTCTGCTGGAATGCCGACCTTGCCAATATCATGCATTGGCGCAGCATAAAATATTGTCTCAATATAATCCTTTGCCCATCCAAATTCCCTTGCAAGCAATGATACATAATAACCTGATCTTTTTATGTGAGAGGCGGTGTCTTCATCTCTATATTCTGCAACCTTTGTCAGCCTGTGTATTGCATCTATATAACTTTCTTTAAGCTGTAATGTCTTTTTTTTCACTTCAGCGTCAAGGATTTCATTATGATTTTTTAAAAAATCATAAAACCCTTTGATATTAAGAAGATTCCTTGCTCTAACCTTAAGTTCAATTGTATCAATAGGCTTTGTTAAAAAGTCACTAGCTCCTGCCTCAAGCCCTCTAATTCTCGAATCCTTATCTGTAAAAGCTGTAATTATTATAATAGGTATATGCATGGTTGATTGGTCTTGTTTAAGCCTTCTGCATGCCTCATATCCATCCATCTGGGGCATCATGACATCAAGAAATATTAAGTCAGGTAAAAGTGATTTTGCTTTCTCCAATGCCTCAATGCCGTTTCTTGCAGTCTCGTAGTCATAGCCGTAATTCATAAGTATGGTGGACATAAGTTTAAGATTCCTCTCTTCATCATCAACTATGAGAACCTTTGGTTTCTTGGCTTCATTCATTTGAGTCTCCTCCTTGCTAATACAAGGTTTATAGAACCTAAATTGAGCGATTCTTGTTTGCTAAGATACCCAAACCACGGTAGGACAGCCGTCCCGGCTGTCCGAGCATTTCACCCTTCAGGACAGGCGAGACGCCTGTCCTACTGGCGGTTTTTTATTTTTCATATCAACTACCCCTGTTTTTCATGAAACTTTTGACATTCCCGTAATTTATATATGCACAACTATATTATATTAAATTGTGCAATTCAAAATGTTATAAAACTACCTTAATGATAATTTAAATTACTTCGTTACCACTGTATAAATTTGCCGACAATCTCCATAAGCTCTTTTATATCTATCGGCTTTGTGATGTATTCGTCGCAGCCGCTCTCTGATATTATCCTTTCGCCATTTCCTACCATTGCAGAGGATGTAATAATAATTACAGGTATTTTTGCAGTAGTAGGTTCAGATTTGATTATCTTTGTGGCTGTGATTCCATCCATAACAGGCATTCTGATGTCCATTAAGATTAAAGCGGGGATGTTTTCTTTTGCTATCCTGACTGCATCTTCACCATTTTTAGCCTCTAGCACCTCATATCCCGAGTTTTGAAGAATAACCCTCAAAAGCTTCAGATTCTTTTCATCATCGTCAACTATAAGAATGAGGGAAGAAGGACGAGAGATGATGGAAGAATTATTTACAGAATGCATCGGCCCTCCGTTCCATTGTAATAAGCATCGCAAAAATATGCTCATACTTTTTGTCCAATCTCTCGAATATCTCTCTCTCGATATACTCACACCTCAACGCAAATTCCAACCATGTTTGGGTTTCTGCTGACTCCTGTGCAGCATCCGATAATTTATTAATGAATACAGCCTTATATCTTCGTTTCCGCCAGCCTTCTGAGAGATTTGCACATACAGACCTTGATGCTCTGCGTACCTGATCAGTTAAAGAGTATTTTTCTTCGTTAGGAAATTTTTTCGAGACTTCAAATATCTCCATTGCTGCATCGAAGGCTATTTTATAAACCTCTAAATCTCTTACACTATTTATTCTTGTCGTCCTTCTTCCCTCTTCCCTCATCTATCTTCCCTCTTCCTTCATCCCCTCACTGGTATTACAAACTTAAACTTGCTGCCTTTTCCGACTTCGCTTTCTACCCATATTTTCCCTCCATGAAGCTCTACAAATTTCTTACAAAGGTTAAGCCCCAATCCTGTGCCTGACACTTTCTTTGTAAGCACTGTCTCAAGCTGTTGAAATGGCTGAAAAAGCCTTTTCTGGTCTTCAGGCGAAATACCGATACCCGTGTCCTCAACTGAAATTTCGAGAGACGATGGACGACCGCTCACTTCGCTCGCTAAGACGACGGATGCCTTTTCATCTCTCATCCTTCCTCCATCATCCATCATCCCTCGTCCCTCCTCCCTCATCTCTCGTCCTTCTTCCCTCGTCCTTCGTGCCTTCACTGTCACACTGCCTCCATCAGGCGTAAACTTCATCGCATTATTAATGAGATTAAAAAGCACCTGTTTAATCTTCCTTTCATCTGCAACTACTGCATCAATCCCTTTGTCAATCTCAGCATTAAGCTTTATATCATGTTTCATAGCCTTTTCCTTAAACATCACAAGGCTTCCATCAATGAGCTCTTTAAGATTAAATTCACTAAGTTCAAGTTCCATCTTGCCAGCTTCCACTTTTGACAAATCAAGAATATCGTTTATTAATGAAAGAAGATGCCTTCCGCTGCTAATAACATCACCAAGATATTCTTTCTGTTTGTCATTAAGAGGACCTGCCATTCCATCTGCCATTATCTGAGAAAAACCAATGATTGCATTAAGCGGCGTCCTCAATTCATGACTCATGTTAGCAAGGAAATCAGACTTTGCCTTGTTTGCTGTTTCTGCCTGAAGCTTTATCTCTTCTGCCTCGACTCTTCTTAGTTGAAGCTCCCTGTTTAAGATTTCAAGCTCACTGTTAGCATTCTCAAGCTCTTTGGTTCTTTCCATAATCTTCATCTCAAGCATTTCATGATACTCAATTAATTCTTCAGTCAT
The DNA here is from genome assembly GCA_020724365.1 of Thermodesulfovibrio yellowstonii. Classification (GTDB taxonomy): domain Bacteria; phylum Nitrospirota; class Thermodesulfovibrionia; order Thermodesulfovibrionales; family Dissulfurispiraceae; genus DYHD01. The sequence goes on from DYHD01000019.1 coordinate 27,279, forward strand.
TTTAAAAAAGCAATCATTCAATCCTTTGATTTCAGAAATCATGATAGTGTATCTATCCTCTTTTGGAGGGATATAGAGATTCCCTGATACAAACTGTTTTGAATATTTCGTTAATGCTACAACAGGTTTTGAAATAAATATGCTTAATAGATAGGCAATGCCAAAAGCAATAGATAATGCAAGCATTCCCCAGAGTATAGAATAATAATAAGAACTTAAAATCGCCCGATTCATATCTGCTACATCTCTGCTTATCCATATCTTCCAACCATTTTTAAGATTATAAAACGCCCCTATCTTTTTTTTGTTATCAGCTAATGAAACAAATTCGGCTATGCCTTTGTCTTTCTTCTTTGCTTCAAGAAATATATTGGTAGATGAGATATCCCACATCTCTGTTTCCATTTCCAGCTTTTTTGTTGAAGCTATGATCCTTCCATCTTCATCAACAATAGTGACAAAGCCCTTACCATATATATCTATGGTTCTGATGGTTTCTCTTATTCGTTCTGGTGGATAAGCGCTAAATACAAAACCTATGAACTTATTATTTTTATCGAGAATTGGCACAGCCATAGGGATTATTTGCTCGGCTATTGACCGTCCAACGATTATATCTCCAATTATTGGTTTTTTTAATGTTTTGACTTCTTTAAAATATTCCCTATCGCTGTAATCCCTCCCTATATTGATATTGCCTTCCTTATCATAAAGGGGAGAGAATGCTATAGCCCTTCCTTCAACATTGCCTACCCATACAGTTTTAAGATATGGATTTCTGTAATGAACGCTCTCCACAATCTTCTGTAATTTATTTGTATTATTAACCCCTGCTTTCAAAACCTCTTCGGATACTTGAGTGAGCAACAAAAGCCTTTGAGCAAGGTTGCCCTCTATAATTTTTCCAAAAGATTCTGCAACAGGAAGGTAATCCTGCTCAATCCTTTCCCTTTCATGTTTGTTAAGCCAGAAGTATCGCTGTAGAAGAAGAGATGAAATAGCAATAGCAGTTACGAGCAGAAATGAAAAGACAAGTATATTCTTAATTGAAAAATGTTTCATTATTTCAAGCGTGTAACTATACCCAAATACCGATATAGACTTTTTTAAAACATCTTTAATCCAGTAGGACGACAGAGCGACAGACCCCCCCCCATTCCCCCCCTTTTCAAGGGGGGAATGGGGGGGGTGAATGGAAATAAAATTATTCCTTTAAAAAACTGTCGCACTAACGAACTAACGCTCTATTGCTCTAACGCTCTGTCGCACTTTCTGTCCTGCCAGTGCCAATGTTTTTTGATATATTCAAATCGGGATTTAGGCTCTATCTTTCCAAAATCCAGCAAAAGGAGCTATATAATCAATTATAGCTAATATTGAGAGCAAAAAAAAGCTAAAAACAGCAATTTTTTAAGACATAATCAACTTATTAATTCTTT
>DYHD01000019.1:28727-31323 GCA_020724365.1 Thermodesulfovibrio yellowstonii
AGCTATATGTGTCTGATGGGTATTTCTATTGATACTACAGTTCCTATGCCCTCAGTACTCATTATTTTTATCCTGCCTTTATGTGCATCTATTATCTTTTTTGCTATTGCTGCCCCTAATCCAGTCCCTTCTTTTTTAGTCGTATAAAATGGGACAAAAAAATTTTCAAGGGTCTCAGCGGACATGCCAGTACCTTCATCCTTTATATTTATAATCAGGTATTTTTTCTTTTCGTTTAAAGTTACAAATACCTTTTGTCCTATGCTTGAAGCCTCTATAGCATTGTTGATGAGATTCACAAGAGCCCTTTCCATAAGAAATTCATCAACAACGCAGGGTATTGGATTGTTTTGAATGACTGCGGATATTATTACTTTGGCTTCTTCAGCCTTTGCTTTACAACTTTCAATTGCTTTTTTTACGACTTCTCTAAAATCTTTTTCTTCCAATTCCAGTTGAAACGGTTTTGAAAACTCTAAAACATCGTTGACTATTTTTTGCATCTTTTGAGCACTTTCACTTATGCTCTGCGCAGCCTCAACAGTATCGCCCTTCTTTTCCTGAATTCTTTTTGCAAATCCCATAATTGTGATTAATGGATTTTTAAGATCATGCACAATCGTTGCAGCCACTCTCCCTATATTAGAAAGGTATCTATCCCTCTCCCTCTCTTCCAAGTATTTCCTATACTGCTCTGTAAGAAAACCAGCTAATATAGTAAATATAGCGGAGAAAAGAAGATGAAGCCCGCGATCTATTAGACCTAATGCCGTAGGCGTCCACCTTTCTGAGAAGAAGGGCAAATAAGCGAGAGAGACGAATATATAAGTAATAATAGCGCCCCTTAAGCCAAAAAACAAAGCACCAAGAAGCAGGGGAATATAGTAGAGTTCCTCAAGTACGACATTCGGCGTTCGATCCCTGAAAATTACAAAATGCGCTAAAGTAATCAATAATGTCGAAATAACAATGGCAGCATATATCTTATATTTTTTTATACCAAGCATAAGGTCCCTCCATTATGACTAACTTTTATACTGCATGATGGAAATAGACATTACATCTTCCCCTCTAAAAAGAGTGGATTAAGTAATCTCCTTAATTTCCCCTCTATCAAGAGGGGATTAAGGGGTGTGTATTTTTACGCCACTTTGTGAGCCGGAGGCCCATAAGGGGTTAGGTTGAATAAAAGATACAATTAATTATAACACCAAAATTACATATAATATTATAACAAGAAGAACAAATACTATCCCTACAGCCGATAGGTCGGAAAGGTTATGTGCAATATGTTTTACTGAATCAGGACTAACTGTTTTTCTAAATAAGGTCAATGATTTTAAGGATGAAGGATTTTTCCATTTATTGAATGGCAATGGCTCATACATATATTTTATCCAGCAGGTCTTTATCCACATCAAAAAAGCTGCGATTGGCAAGAGAATATCGCCAGATGGTATTTTTATCCAACGGCGATTTTTATATAACCGAAATACCATTAAAAAGAAAATTGCTCCGGCAAAAATAGATAAGAGAGAAGAAAATATGTCCTTAGCAGAATAAATTTCATCTGGATACTCCATGAATCCTCCAAATGGTAAAAGCCAAACTACGGCAGAGCAGATCAGGAGCGCAAGCCATGAAACCGATAGTCCAATTAGGGATTCTGAACCCTTACCTGTCTTCTCCTTTATCGTTATAAGAAAAAGGAATCGCATCATCAACACAGTAGTTGAGACAGATGCCAAAGGTAGCATCAATTCAAGCGTTGCATGCAAATTTCCATAATAGATTGCTGAAAGATCCTTAGTTATCACCTTGGCAGCGTAGCCGCTTGTAAATGGAGCACCTGCCAGAGAGAGGGAGGGCAAAAGCAGACAGTAAGCAACTATTTTCCTATTAGATAAACCTGCCCTTTCAGCTATGCCAACCCCAAGAAAAAGAGCGGCTTTGTTCAGTGCATGATGCACGGCATATATAAGAATCGCCGAAACGGTCATTTGCCATAAATCAGGCGCAGATAAACCAACACCGATGCATGAAGTCATAATGCCCATTTGACTGATACTCGAATATGCCAAGACGGTCTTAGGATTATCCTGAGCAAATCCAGCAAACACTCCGTAAAATATAGCAACAGTCCCTGCCGCTATAAACAGGGAGCCCCATTCTGGCAGCCCAATTTCACCTACTGGTAAAAATCTTATCCAGCCGAGCAACCCTGCCTTTATCATAACTCCGCTTAATACAGCACTTGCAGGGGTTGGCGCCACAGGATGAGCAAGAGGAAGCCACATATGAAGAAAAATGGCGCCTGCCTTAATTCCAAATCCAGCAATAACAAGTCCTAAGATAATATTTTGATTTGGTGAGATGGCTATCGCATTGGCAACATCACTGAATGCAGTGCTTACAGCAACAGCGGCTATCAACATTGCAGCAGAGATAAGCATGACTTCTCCAATGATCGCCATAACGATATATATCTTTCCTGCATAGCGGGCTTCTGGGGTCTTATCATATATAACGAGCGGATATGCCGCAAAGGTCATAAGAGCAAAAAAGAGGTAAAAACTAACTATGTCTTGAGCAAGTA
>DYHD01000020.1 GCA_020724365.1 Thermodesulfovibrio yellowstonii
AGTTTTATGAAAAAAGAGAGAAAGATATGAAACCACAGAATTTCACCACAGAGGGCACAGAGAAAAGAATTTTAAGGTTTAAAAACTCTGTGAACTCTGAAGTTTCTCTTGCTCCGAAAGAATTCCCATTAAAAGGTATAACGGAATAAAACGATTAATAATTTAGAGCGCACAGAGGGGATGCAACAGTATTAATATTTAATATTTTCTCTGTGTTCTCTGTGGTTAATTTTGACAATATATATTATCAAATTAGGAGGTGTTGATATGAAAAAAATAATAATTTTAACAACTATTTTAGCTTTATTTATTTTAACAAGCTGTGCTCCTTTAACAGGTAGGACTGCAGGTGAACACATCGATGACGCGACTATTACATCCATAATTAATGCAAAAATAATCGAAGATCCAGACCTTGGCTATTTTAAAATTAATGTTGATACAGTAAGAGGCAATGTCATGCTTTCTGGCTTTGTAATAAGCAAGAAAGCTGAAGAAAGGCTTATTGAAACAATCAGAGGGATCAAGGGCGTAAGGTCTGTGACAAGCCATTTAAAGATAGAATCAAAAAAATAATAATCTAATAGTATTTTAGTAAAAATTTATAACTAAATAATGCTTTTAATGTCAAGCGAGACGCCTGCCCTACTGAACCTAAAAGCTTTTATTTTCAATAACTTGCAACAGTAGGACAGGCGTCTCGCCTGACCAAAGCTTAAAATTTGCTAAAGTAATATAATCTAAATAGAGTCTGTTTATAAATGCTAATTTTCTTCTTTCATCTGACAAGCATGTCTTGAATTTATTAAAGAAGGGCTTGCCATGTTACTCGAATGAGATTATTGCTATATTTGGGCATTATATGACTTTATATTTTTTCCTTACATCTTCTCTCTTTCCGCAGCTATAATCTCCTTCTGGGCATGGAGTATCAAGACAAGCAGGTCCAGCCTTTAAGAATATAGAGGGTGCTATATTTTTGACAAGCGAGAGCATAGACTCCGCCATTTGTCTAATCTCCCATTGTGCACGATTGCAGCATCTTTGCTTGAAAAAATGAAGCAATTCTCTTGCATTCATAGTGACCATTATTTTTGTCTCAGCAGCGTTAGGAAGGACAAATCTTGCATCTTGATTGGCAAGCTCGCCCTTAATTCCCTTTTCATGCAGTTTTGAGACAAGATGATTATAAGCTTTCTGCGCTTCTGCCATAAAATCTATAAAATAATTTTTTAATTCAGGATCATTCATAATAAGAGGTGGAATAACATAATCAAAACCTGATTCCTCGTTAACATATCGCTGTGATTGCTGGCTATATGAAGCGATTCTATGCCTTACGAGCTGATGAGAACAAGCCCTTGAAATCCCCTCAATTGCAAATGTAAAAGATGCATGTTCAATTGGGCTCATATGTCCCATTTTCATCAGTTTTTCAACAAAAGACTGCTGATCTTTTTTCTTTATCTTCTCTTTGAGCGACCCGATATCAGAAGCACTATAACAGAGCTTTGAAGCCATTGCTATGGTTTCTTCTGGCTCCGCAGTATATTTAAGAAGTATAACTTTTAAGTTGGTCTGAGGCATATTTTAACCCTTCTATATTTTATTTGCTCATTATCTGGACATATTGTGCAATACCATTCCTTGTAATTAAACCTACCAGTTTATCTCCATCTTTGACAATCAGTCTGCCTGCATCTTCATTTATCATTAGTTCGAGAGCTTTTATAGCAGAGTCTTTCTCTGATATCTCAAGTTTTTGTTCGTGAGGCTTACAAATCTCAGAAACTTTAACTACATTCCATCTTTCTCTGGGGACATCCTTAATCTCTTTGAGTGTGATAAAACCGTATATATTATCTTTGTCTATAACAGGAAAACCCCCAAAACCATACCTTAAAAAATGATCATATACAGCATTATCAATAGTTATATCAGGCGGCATGAAGACGATATCCTTTACCATGATATCCTTGACTTGAATCCCGTTAAGGGTTTCCTGCAGACTTGCCTGCTGGTAGCTTGATTGTGCAGCTGTATATAAAAACCATCCCACTATCATAAGCCATAATCCGCTGGGGATACCTGCAAAAAGCGAAAAAAGCCCAACTATTATAAAGAAGAAAGCAATCTTCTGACCATAATTAGAAGCCTTACGAGTTGCATGAAAGAAATCTCCTGTTTTATTCCATATATAAGCTCTAATAACCCTCCCGCCATCCATAGGGAAACCCGGAATTAGATTAAAGAACCCTAGAATAAGATTCACTTGGGAGAGATATTGAAAAAGGGCTCGAGCGATAAGATTTTCTATTAGCAAATACATGATAAAAAAAATCATAGCAAGAAAAAAGCTTGTCATTGGTCCTGCGATGGCAATCTTAAATTCTGCATTTGGATGTGATGGCTCTCCTTTCATTTGAGCTACACCACCAAAGATAAATAAAGTTATGTTTATTATTGATAACTTGTATTTTAGTGCAACGATTGAATGAGCAAGCTCATGCATTACAACCGAAAGGAAAAGCGTGAGAGATGCTATTATACCTGCTATCCAATAGGAAAGAGCAGGGAATTCAGGTGCTGCATCAGGAAAGTAGAATGTTGATAGTGACCACGATATAATGCCGAAAATTATAAGCCAGGAAAAATGCACCCTTAAGGGTATGCCCAATATAGTAGCAATCTTTAATGATCCAGATCTTAAGAAACTTTCCATAAGATATAAGATTTTTTAGGATTAGAATTTAATAGCCAGATTTTTACAATATAAAGCAGAAATCAAAGTCTGCCCTTTGTAGAAGGAATGCCCTTTTTTGTAGGATCTAAAGAAGTAGCAATCCGCAATGACCTTCCAAATGCCTTGAATATAGATTCAAATGTATGATGGACATCCCTGCCGTATCTCAAAATGATATGCAGATTCATTAATGAATGATTGCTGAAAGCCCTGAAAAAATCCTCAAAAAGAGATATTTCCAACCCTCTGAGGGTCTTCCCCCCAGGAGATACTTTATAAACCAGATATGGCCTTCCGCTGATATCTATTACAACCTGTGCGAGACTTTCATCCATAGGGATAGTAGCTTCACCATATCTCATTATGCCCTTCTTATCACCTAATGCCTTCTTCACAGCTTCTCCAAGGCTTATACCAAGGTCTTCCATTAAATGATGATAGTCTATATCTATATCCCCTGTTGCTCTTATATTGAGGTCTATTGAGCCATGAAATGAAAAAAGACTTAGCATATGATCTAAAAAGGGAATTGATGTATTTATATCATGCTCACCCTTGCCATCAAGATTAATTTCTATATAAATGTCGGTCTCTTTTGTTTTCCTCTCAAAGCTTGCATTTCGCATTCTTACCTCAATATCTCATTGCCTATGAATTAATAGAATCAAGAGTTAATTTTAATGACTGAATAAAGATATTATTTTCTTCAGGAGTTCCAATCGTTACTCTTAGAGCATCTTTTACAATAGTGTTTAAGTTTCTGAGCAAAACACCATATTCAATTAACTTTTTATAAACAAGTTCAGCGTCGGATACCTTAAATAATATAAAATTAGCCTCAGAAGGAAATGGTTGAACACCTTTCAGATTACTTAATTCGCCATATAGCCTCTTTCGCTCTTTTATGATCACTTTTATATGCGAATTGATAATCTTTTTATTCTTTATCCCCTCAATAGCTATTGCTTGAGATATAGCATTGATATTATATGGCAAACGGGTTTTATTAACTTCTTTTATTAAATCTTCATGTCCTATTAGAAAACCTGTTCTTATCGCAGCTAATCCTATCTTGCTGAATGTCCTCAGAATAGCAATATTATGATAGTCTTTTAATAGGGGTAAAAAACCCTTTTGGCTTGAAAAAGGCTGATAAGCCTCATCAATTATAACAATATTCTTTGATGTATCTATAATTTTAAATATCTTCTCTGATGAAAAACAGTTGCCTGTAGGGTTATTAGGAGAACTTAGAAAGATTAACTTAGGCTTAATCTTCTTGATTGATTTAAGTATACTTTCAATATCGAGGTCGAAAGCACTATCAAGCGGAATAGCCATATGGCTCTGCCCTAATGCTTGAGATGCAATTGCATACATAACAAAGGTTGGAATAGGATGTAATACTGGGCCTCCAAAGGTTGTTATAAGGCAGTTGATTATCTCATCGGAGCCATTCCCAAGAAGAATACTTTCAGGAGTTATTCTCAAATCCTTAGCAATCGCTTTTTTAAGTTCTTTAGCTTCTGGGTCAGGATAACGATTCAAGGTAGAAAAAAGATCTTCTTTTGAAAATATACTCTTAAGTGGTATAGGACAATAAGGGCTTTCGTTGGCATCCAACTTGATCTTGCATGGTATCTCTTTTGCTATGTAAGCATGAAGGGATTGAATGTTGTTTCTCGCAAGATTATAAAAGTTTAGGTCTTTCATTGTTATATTTTATAATAATTCCACTAAAAAATATTGTCAATATTTATTGTTCGATAAAAAATCTCAGAAATAATAACATTTTGTTTATAACTAAATAAAAAAAATACTTCATCCTACCTTTTTCCCCATAGATGTTTTATAATTTCATAATGCTTAAACAATACCTTCAAGAAATTCATAATATTAACTCTCGCGGAGATGCGAGGGAGGAAAGTTATTATCCCATTCTCGAAGAATTGTTTAAAGGATATGCAGAATCGATCGGCAAAAAACAAATTCACATTACCACCCTTCCTAAAAAAACAGATGCTGGGAATCCTGATTTCAGAGTATGGGATGGTAAACAGCATATAATTGGTTATATTGAGGCAAAGGCGCCTGCTGTTGAACATTTAAGTCAAATAGAGCACTCTAACCAGTTAAAACGCTACCTCCATACATTCCCGAATCTGATACTTACCAATTTCTTTGAATTCAGGCTTTATCGAAATGGTGAATTAGTTGATAAGGCTCTTATCGGCAGACCGTATGTAGTGCATAAACTTAAGACAGTCCCTCCTATAGAAAAAGAGCAGGACTTTCTAAATCTATTGGAGAAGTTTTTTTCATTCTCACTGCCTAAAGTTTATGATGCAAAAAATCTTGCAATAGAACTTGCAAAGAGGACAAGATTCTTAAAAGATGTAATAAAAGAAGAATTGAATTTGAATGTAGGGATAGACCTGCGTGTCTATCCAAAACCAAAAGAAAAGGGCGAACACACAAGTTCGCCCCTACAGGGTTTTTATGAGGCATTCAGACAGTATCTCATAGGAGGGCTTACTAAAGAGGAGTTTGCCGACCTCTATTCACAGACAATTACATACGGACTCTTTGCTGCTCGCACTCGCCACACCCCCCCATCTCCCCCTTATAAAGGGGATTTAGAAGGGGGGTTTAACAGAAAACTTGCCTACGATAATATTCCTCAAACTATCGGAATTTTAAGGGATGTCTTTAGATTTATCTCTTTGGGCGATTTGCCGAAGCAGATGGAATGGATTGTTGATGACATTTCAGAGGTTCTGGCTGTTACTGATGTTTTTAAGATACTCGATGAATATTTTCACCAGCATAAAGGCAAAGACCCTATTGTTCATTTTTACGAAACCTTTCTTGCTGAATACGACCCCAAAGCAAGAGAAAAACGGGGCGTTTATTATACACCTGAGCCTGTAGTATCATACATAGTCCGCTCGCTTCATCATATCTTAAAAGAGCATTTCAATAAAAAAGATGGATTTGCAGACAGTGGTGTTACAGTTTTAGACCCTGCAGCAGGGATGCTTACCTTTTTAGCTGAGGCAGCCAAATTAGCAGTTGATGAGTTTGTTGCAAGATATGGAGAAGGTGCTAAAGAAAATTTTATTAAAGAACATATACTTAAAAATTTCTATGCCTTTGAGTTGATGATGGCGCCTTATGCCATAGGACATCTGAAGATCTCTTTTTTGCTTGAAGAGCTTGGGTATAAATTCTGTGAAGATGATAGATTTAATCTTTACCTTACAAATACACTTGAAATGGAAGAACTTACCCAGACTCAAATACCTGGTATGGCTTCTTTATCTGAAGAATCACATCTGGCAGGAGAGATTAAGAAGGAAAAACCCATACTCGTGATTATAGGTAATCCGCCGTATTCTGGGCATTCTTCTAATATTGGAGAATGGATATCAAAAGAGATAAAGGCTTATTTTCAGGTGGATGGGAAACCACTTGGGGAGAAAAATCCAAAGTGGCTTCAAGACGATTATGTTAAGTTCATCCGTTTTGCGCAGTGGAAGATTGATGAGGCAGGCGAAGGCGTTTTAGGATTTATCACCAATCACAGTTACCTTGATAACCCAACCTTCAGAGGTATGCGTCAGTCACTAATGCAGAGCTTTGATGAGATTTATTTTCTTGACCTTCATGGCAACAGTCTTAAAAAAGAAAAATGCCCTGATGGCAGTAAAGATGAAAATGTCTTTGACATTCAACAGGGAGTTGCGATTGCTTTGTTTATTAAGAAACATCCCCCTCAGTTCCCAGCTAATAAAGGGCATTCAACCCCCTCAATCCCCCTTAACAAAGGGGGAATTAAAGGAGGTTGTAAGGTTTCCCATTCTGAACTCTGGGGCATAAGAGACTACAAATACGCATGGCTTAACAAGCATGATGTTAAAACAACGAAGTGGAAAACAATCAACCCTAAATCCGAGTTTTACCTTTTCATTCCGAGAGATGAAAGGCTGTTAAAGAAATATGATGCACATCCAAGGGTTATTGATATCTTTCCTGTAAACAGTGTCGGGATTGTAACAGCAAGGGATGCCTTTGTGATTGACAATGATATAGAAGCCATTAAACGGCGCATCAGAATGTTCAGGGATGGAAAAATGCCTGATGAAATAATTCGGCAAACATATAATCTCAAAGATAAGTCTGACTGGAAGTTAAAAGATGTTAGAGAGGAAATAATGAAAGATGACGATTGGGAACAGGCAATAACAAAGATTCTCTATCGTCCTTTTGATAAACAGTGGATATTCTATCATGATGCTGTCATAGAACGTTCGCGCAAAGAGGTTATGCAGCATATGATGAAAGAGAATATAGGATTAATTACCATTCGCCGTTCAAGGAGTTTAGAAAGTTGGAAATATGCATTTGTAACCGATAATATAATAGCCGGTGCAACCGCTATCACATCTCTGGATATAAATTATCTTTTCCCCCTTTATCTGTATCAGCAAAAAGACACACCTAAAAAGAAATCTTTCAGCAGCATTATGATGTTCTTTGAGCCTCAGGCAGAGTATGGCATAAGAAAACCGAATCTGTCTCCTAAATTTGTTGAAAAATTAACAAAAGAATACACCCCCCATATCCTCCCTTATCAAGGGGGGACTAAGGAGGGTGTTTCCCCTGAAGAAATCTTTTTTTATATCTATGCTGTGCTCTATTCGAATATTTACAGAACAAAATATGCTGAGTTTCTAAAAATTGATTTTCCGAGGATTCCTTTTACAAAAGATTACAAACTTTTCAAAAAGATGGGAGAATTTGGAGAGAAACTTGTCGATCTGCATCTCCTTAAATCATCAAAAGTCGCTAAGCCTACTGTCAGATTTCAGGGTAAAGGAGATAACAAAGTAGAAAATTTGAGATATAACCCATCATCTCTCCTCCCATTAAATAAGGGGAGGATGGGTGGGGTTAATAAAGAATGTGTTTACATCAATCAAACCCAGTATTTTGAAGGCATCTCGCCTGAAATCTGGCAATATCAAATCGGTGGGTACAAGATCTGTGAAAAATGGCTTAAGGACAGAAAAGGGAGGAATCTAACACTTTCAGAGATACAGACTTATTGTAAAATTGCAACTTCGCTTCAAAGAACTATAGAAATTCAAGCTGTTATTGATGAACTTTATCCTGAAATAGAAAAGGAAATTATATCATTTGAGACTATTTAATGCTTAAAGAATTAAGAATCAAGAATCTCACCATAATTGATAAACTTTCTGTCGAGTTTGAGAAAGGGTTTAATGTCATGACAGGCGAAACAGGTGCTGGTAAATCAATAATCGTAGATGCAATGGGACTGCTTCTTGGAGATAAGGCATCCCCTGATATGCTTAAAACTGGTGAAAAGGAAGGCATGGTCGAGGCATATTTTGATGTTACAGAAAATCCCATTTTGAAGGAAATCTCGATTGATTGCAAGGACGGCATCCTGCTTAGAAGAAATATATCATTACAAGGTAAAAGCAGGTCTTTTATTAATGATACATCAGTAAGCATCAATACCCTTGCAAATGTAAGCAGAAGTCTGATAGCAATTCATGGACAACATGAACACCAAAGCCTTTTAAAAAAAGAAAACCATCTTCTATTCGTTGATTCATTGTGCAAACTTGGAGATGATTTACAATCATTTAAAGCCCAATACGACAAAACGCTATTGCTCAAAAAGAAATTAGACAGCATTAAAGGCAAGATTAAAGATAAAGAACAACGCGCTGAATATCTTAAATATCAGATAGCCGAAATCGAGTCTTTAAACTTAATCTCAGGCGAAAAGGAATCGCTTGAAGAGGAGCTGACTATTTTGCTGAATTTAACGAAGCTAAAAGAGCTTTCGGAAATAGCCTATGGAATGCTTTATAAGAATGAAGGAGCTTGTATTGAACTGCTCTCTCAAGCTATAACTAAAGTCAAAGAAATTTCCAATATTGATCGCAGTGCTATTGAACTTCTACAGATGCTTGAGACAGCTCAACCCATATTATCTGATTCCGCTTTATTCCTTCGCAAATTCAAGGGAAAATATGAAGCAGACCCAGTAAGGATTGAACAAATCAACGAGAGGCTTGAAGCTATTAGAAGGCTTGAAAAGAAATACAAAGGCACAGTTCAGGACATAATTAATTATCTTGAATCAGCACAGCAAGAATTAAAACAACTTGAGATTCTTGATGAACAGACAGAAGCACTTGAAAAAGAGGCAAATGCTAATGAAGAGATGCTTTCAAAGATGGCTGCAGAACTTTCAAATAAAAGGCAAGATGCTGCACAGGAATTAGAGAACAAGGTTATAGATGAACTTAAACAGGTAGGCTTTTCTTATGCAGATTTTAGAATTTCATTTGAGAGAAAACCCCTGACAGAAAACGGCTATGATGATATTGAATTTCTATTCTCAGCCAATCCTGGTGAACCGCCGAAGCCTTTGGTAAAGATTGCCTCTGGTGGAGAACTCTCCCGAATCATGCTTGCACTGAAATGCGTAGAGATAGTTAGCAAACAAGAATACGATTCGGGAATTTTTCCTCAAACCCTTATATTTGATGAGGTTGATGCAGGCATAGGTGGTATAACCGCCCGAAATGTTGGCAATCGGCTAAAGGCAATCTCATCGAAGTATCAGATATTGTCTATTACTCATCTTCCTCAAATAGCAGCTATGGCTGAGAACCACTTCGCTATAGAGAAAATGATGTCTCAGGATAAAGTGAAGGTGTCAGTAAGGTTGCTTTCAGATGATATGAGACAGCAGGAGATAGCAAGAATGCTGAGCGGCAAAGTTACAGAAGGCTCTTTAGAACATGCACGGGAATTGTTAAGAATATAATTTATGGAAATCCCTTTTGATAGATGGTATGACGCAATATTTTATAGAAGATCTCGCAGGCAATTTGAAAGAAGGCAGATTGAACCGCGACTCCTTGATAAACTTAATCTTGTTTGTAATGAATTCAGACCTTTTCCTGAGGCAAGGGCAATTTTATTAAACCAATCCCCCGAAAAGGTGTTCAAAGGAGCGATAGGCAAATACGGGCAGATTAAAGATGCGCCTTCCTGCATCGTTTTTATTGGTTCTAAAGACGACCCTTTTATAAATGAGAAGATAGGTTATACTGGAGAGGGCATTATTTTAGAAGCAACCGCAATGAATCTTGCTACTTGCTGGGTAGCAGGTTTTTTCAGACCTGAGGCAGCCGCTGAAGCTGCTCAAATAGGCAAAAATGAGAAGGTCTTTGCAGTAAGCCCAGTTGGCTATGTTTCTGATAAATGGACATTTGAAGAAAAAGTGATGTCTGGTTTTGGCAGGTCGCATAAGAGAAAACCTCTAAATGAACTAATAAATAGTTATCAAGAAGGAATGTTAAGCACAGCTACAATCAAAACTATTCTTGAAGCAGCTCGACTTGCCCCATCAGCTGTCAACCGCCAGCCATGGAGATTCAATATTGAAGCATCTCGAATAACTATTTCCACTGATAATCTTAATGATACATATAAGATTTCAAAAAGACTTGATTGCGGTATAGCAATGCTTCATATGGAAGTAACGGCTTTGAAACTTGGGGTTAATGGTAAACGGGAATTTCAAAAACCCCCTCAGGTAGCAAGTTATTGCTTTTAGTCAATAGATATTTTGGGTTAGGATAAGATGATCTTTTTAACGAAAATCTCATTTGCTAATTCAGGGTCAATAGCAATTGTAGTTTCATCAACTTGAATTACAATGGATGGTCTTCGCTGTATTAATTTGATAATAGTTCCAGGCAATATTCCGAATGAGCTTAAACGGTTTATTCTTGAAGGATCGGATGGTTTTATAAACACTACTTTGGCTGTAAGTCCAACCTCGAAATCAGACAACCTTACAACTACAGGCTGTACATCAACTGAGTATTTTTTGCAGCAATCTCCTTGCGGGATTGGTTTGCCATGTGGGCAGGTAGGTGGATGTCCTAAAAATGTGCAAACGCTGTCTGTAAGCTCCTCGCTGAGAACATGTTCCATCTTGCAGGCATCTTCATGAATAATGTCCTTAGAAAGGTCAAATACATCCGTGAAAAGTCTTTCTGCAAGCCTATGCCTTCTGATTAAAGCCTTTGCAAGCTCAAGCCCTGTGGGTGTGAGCATCAGATTATCATTTTCTATTTTGGCATAATTCAGTTTAATCAATATATCAATTAAGAGTTCGACATCCTGATCATCTGAGCTATGCCTGAATCTTTTTAAATCATTATAACCTTCTTCATTCAAAACCCAAAGGAGCTCGAGCGCTTCATCTATTCTCTCTTTTTCCACGATTTCTCCATATTAAAAACATACTTTATAACTTTATTACTAAATGGTTTTGATGATAAACTACTATCTAATCAAAAGGGAGAGAAAATGCACTAACCCTTTGAAAACTCCTTCTATGAATAGGACATGGTCCATGAATATTTAATTTATGGATGTGTTCATTTGTTGGATAGCCTTTATGTCTATCAAAACCATAAACAGGATACTTCTTATGATAGTTTGCCATTATTCTATCACGAGTAACCTTTGCAATGATAGATGCGGCAGCTATGGAGGCACTCTTTGCATCACCCTTTATGAGTGCTCTTTGTTTTATCTTTATAAAAGGGATGGTCATTGCATCTATTAAAAGTAAATCGGGTTTAATTTTAAGGTCTTTTATAGCAAGAGACATTGCGAGCATTGTAGCCCTTAAGATATTAAGCCTGTCAATCTTCTCAGAATCAGCAATTCCGATGCCAATATTTAGAGCATTATTATGGATTAAACAAAAAATCCTTTCTCTTTCTTTTGCTGTAAGCTTTTTAGAATCGTTTAAGCCATCTATTTTTATATCATATCGAAGGATAACAGCAGATACTACTGGACCAGCCAAAGGGCCTCTACCTGCCTCATCAATGCCAGCAAAAACTTTAAAACCTTCATTGATGACAGCATTATCAAAATCATATAAGCACATTTAATATAATTGCTTAAATTTAAACTTTGGTATTCTTCTTAAAATCTCTTGTCTTTTCTTTAACCTTTGCATCTTTTCCTTTTTTACTTCTTAGATAATAAAGCTTTGCCCTATTAACATCACCCCTTTTTATTACCTCTATCTTACTCAAAGATGGAGAATGAATAGGAAATATCCTTTCAACCCCGATGCCGAAAGATATTTTTCTAACCATAAATGTTTCTCTAATACCGCTGCCTCTTTTGGCAATTACCACTCCTTCATAAGGCTGGAGTCTCTCTTTATCACCTTCTACAACTTTAACATGAACTCTCACAGTATCTCCAGGGCTAAAAGCTGGTATATCCTTCCTATATGATTCATCTACTACCTTTATTAAATCCATTTGTAACCTCCATAATTTTTATCTTTGTATATCAAGTATAATTTCCTCTAATAACTTGCGATCTTCAAGACTTAAATCTTCTTTATTAATCAAATCAGGTCTTTTTATAAAAGTCTTTTTCAAAGCCTCTTTCTTCCTCCATTTCTTTATTTCCTGATGATTGCCCGAAAGCAGAATATCTGGAACTTTTATCCCCTTGAATTCCGGAGGTCTTGTATAATGCGGATAATCAAATATTCCACATGTAAAAGAGTCCTCTTTAACAGATTCATCATCTCCTAATACCCCAGGTATAAGGCGAGTAATGCTATCAATTATAACTAATGCAGCAAGCTCTCCGCCAGTTAAAATATAATCTCCAACTGATATTTCATCATCAGTTAGGTGTTCAACGACTCTCTCATCTATACCCTCATAACGACCGCATATCAGTAGGATTCTAAGGTTTTTGCTAAGAAAAGATTCTGCTACCCTTTGATTATATATCCTACCTTGAGGGCTTAGTAAAACATTAAAACGTCCAATTCCATCAGACTTAATGAACTGAATTGCATTATAGATAGGTTCAATTTTCATGACCATACCTGGTCCACCGCCATACGGGTAATCATCAACGGTTTTGTGCTTATCCTGTGAAAAATCCCTCAAATTGTGTATCTTTACATCAAGCAATCCCTTTTGAATAGCTCTCTTAAGAATGCTCTCACCCAAGTATGATTTGAAGATTTCAGGGAAAATAGTAATTATATCAAAAGAAGCCTTCATCATTTTCAAAGACCTTACAATATTGAGCTCTTATAATAGAAGTAAATATACTATTCTGCTCTATCTATACTGAAGTACATCCAAATCCCGATATAGAATTTTTTTAAACACCCCTAATCCAGTAGGACAGATGGGACGGCTGTTCTACCAGTTTTTGATATATCCAAACCAGGATTTGGGGTATAAACTGATATTATTTTAAATTGAGAGCTTTATGTCAACAAAAAAGGCGTTCGCACGGAACGCCCTTTGAAAAATATAAAAAAATTATTCTAATATTTCAAGAACACACCGCTTTCCAACTTTTGTGCCTGCAGCCCCAAGAATCGTCCTCATTGCACGAGCTGTCTTTCCCTGCTTTCCGATAACCTTACCGAGATCACCCTGAGAAACACGAAGCTCATAAACAGTTGTCTTCTCTCCTTCAATCTCTGAAACCCTTACCTCATCAGGCCTATCAACTAGTGATTTTGCCATCGCCTCAATCAATGTTTTCATTTTTCTACCTCCACAGGATATTTAGTAAGAGCCCAAAATGGTTTATTTGGGAACTCGTTTTAGGCTTTGACTTTTTCTAAAAGCCTTCTCACTCTGTCGGTTGGTTGAGCACCAAGACCAAGCCAGTATTGAGCACGTTCGGATTTAAGCTTTATTTCCGATGGTTCCTTTCTTGGGTCATATGTTCCTATTATTTCTATGAATGGGCCATCTCTCCTTGCCTTAGAGTCAGCAACTATAATTCTATAAAAAGGTTTCTTTAAAGATCCCATTCTTGTCAATCTAATCTTAACCAAAAACTCACCTCCTCATAAATTCACAGATTAGAAATTCTAATATATTTATTCTTAATAATTCAAGCAAAACGCTGCAATTTTAATATAACCCATGATATATATTTCACATATTAATGCAATTATATTAATATGTATTACAAGCTATCACTATGCTAAATTTATAATTATATCTGAAATAAAAAAAGATTTCAGAGGATGTAAATGAATGTTGAAGATAACAAAATCAATCGCTAAGCTACAAATAACACGAAAAAAAGGCTTTACCCTTATGGAGGTATTAATAGCCCTTGCTATTACCTCATTCATAGTTACCGCACTTTATGCTACATTTTTTCTTTCCCAGAAGGTTATTGGTGCGATAGATGATTCATTAATAAGATTACAGGAAGCCCGTTTGACTATTGATAATTTAAAAAGAGAGATAGAGTCCGCGATATATCTTAAAGATAGAGAATATACTTTGTTCAAGCTTGAAGATAGGGACCTCTATGGTAGGTCTGCATCTAGATTAACCCTTACAACCTTTTCACCACTAACTACAGGGTTAACAAAGATAAGCTACATAGTTGAGGAAATAGAAGGCAGGCTTATACTCAAAAAAGCTATGACCTCAGCTTTTGATTCAAGGATAAAAGCGAAAGATATAGAACTGATTGAAGACTTACATTCCTTTCTAATAGAGGTAAAATATAAAGATAAATGGGTAAAGACATGGGACAGTAGCTTGACCTACAGCATGCCAGAAGAAGTAAGGATATCCATAACTATCTCAGAAAAACCTCAAGACAATAAAAGCAAGTCTGATGATGGAATTTCCGTTTTTGATATTGCCAAGCCCATGATAGGTAAGACTTTATGACTACAAAAAAACAAATCATTAAATCTCAGAAGGGAATGGCACTCATTTTGACTCTTATGCTCCTTTCAATTTTGACTGCTATGGTAATCGAGTTTTCTTATGGAGTTTATACCACTACATCAAGCCTTCATAACTGGCAGGACAGTCAGAGGCTTTCACCTATTGCAAAATCAGGGGTATCTCTTGCGGTCAATACAATTTCTAATATTCCGCAGTCCGAAATATATAAGTTCCCGCCTCAAATAACAATACCTGTGGCAGGCATACTCAGTGATTTTCAAGGTGAACTTTTCGTCTCTGTGGAGGATGAAAACTCACGATTCAATCTAAATTCAATTATTAATGAAAATCAGACATTAAACATGGATGCTTATAAGTTTTTTAGGAGGCTGCTTAAGAACCTTGAGTTAAAAGAGGAAATGGCGGATTTTGTTGCTGACTGGATAGACAGAGATAAGGAGCCAAGAATTAGAGATTCGGAAGAGAATACTAAAAATTCATTTATGCAGAGTACTGATGAATTGCTTCTTATAAAAGGTGTAGATATAGAAACATATGCTAAGTTGCTTCCTCATATCACCATTTATGCTTCTGACAGAACTAATCCTCAACTTGTTAATATTAATACTGCATCGCAAGCTGTTATAATGTCTATTACTGAAGGAATTACAAGGGACATAGCAGGAAGGATTGTCCTTGCCCGACCATTTGAAAGCATAAGCTCTGTCGAGAGGGTCGCACCCGGTCTTGGTTTAGGTCCAACTAAAATCGTTATCAGACCTTCAAATTTTAGGATTACTGCTTCTGCAGAAGAAAATAAAATCAGAAGACTTATTGAATGTGTCATTGAGATAAAAGGCAGCACAAATGTTATAAAATACTGGAAAGAGATTTGAATATGAAAAAAATTGGATTTATAGATTTATATTCTGCTTTAGATACGAATAACCATGATAAAGGCGACAGGCTTGCATATTGCCTTTATATTTTCAATGAAATCTCGCATGGATACGAGTTGCTTGAAAAAGTTGAAAATCCTGAGACCGAACAAATTGAAGAATTGAAAGAATTTTATCTCAGTCTGCCTGTAAAACTTTTGAACTTCAGGATTTTAGAGTTTCCTTTCAGAGAAAAAGAGAAACTGCACAAGGTTATCCCTTTTGAACTTGAAAGTCTAATCATTGGAAACAGTAATAGCTTAATTTATGACTTTACAGTTCTTGATAACATAGATGTTAATAATAAAATTTTCGTAGCATATCTCGAGAAAAATAAATTAGCTCACATTATCAAGAAACTTTCTGAGATTGGCATTGACCCCGTTGCAATTACATCTTTAGAACTTAGCCACATCATCAGACATAAGAAAGATAATATAGCCGTTGAGCTTATCAGATATGAAAGCATCTCTGAGGAAGAAAGGATAAGTTCAGCAATTGAAGAACTCAAGTCCCCTATGCTTAATTTTCGCACAGGGGAATTTGCATATACAAAGGCTTTGGATAAATATTCAAAGAAAATACAACTGATGCTCGTTCTCCTGATTTCTCTTGTATTTGTGGTAAATGCAATTATCGGATTCAGGATTTTCATTACGAATAAGGAAATATCACATATAAAGCAGCAAATGAGAACCCTTTACTCATCCCTATTTCCAGATGATAAAAAGATTACTGATGAGCTTTATCAGATGAAATCACATATGAAAACCATTAGAGAGAAGGCTGATATATTAGTAGGAATATATGCTCTTGAGCATTTGCAAAACCTTTCAAATAAGAAATTAAAAGGTATTGCAATAGAAGAGCTTAATCTTGAAAAAGAGATTATAACTATAAAAGGACATGCTGATTCAATGAGCAATCTGGATGAGATGAAGAAGTCTATTTCTGATTTATATAACAATGTCTCTATTGCTGATATTAAGCGATTGTCTGAGAATAAAATTATGTTTACAATAATTATCAAGGAAAAAACTCTGTGAACCCTATTCAATATTTGACCAAATTGCGAGAACTCCTTATAAGTAGAAAATACCGAAAAAGGATATTTTTATGTTTGCTCCTTAGTGTTTTGCTTATTTTTATTATCCCATTAATTTTCTTTGAGAGAACATTAAGGGCTTCGGCTGATTCTAACTCTGCAAAGCTTCGGGATATGATCATTTTGTCTAATGACTATAAAATGCTTAAGGAAAAAATATCTGTTATTGAAAGTAAAAGTTCTAATCCTCAAGCAGGTGGTATTACAAATCTGGTAAATGATATAACAGTCTCGCTCGGCATAAAAGAGAAAATGAAATCCATAAAGGGCGTTTCAAGCCGTCAGTTGAAAGGCAATATCTCTGAGGAGACAGCAGAGATATTTTTAGAGAAAGTAACCATGAATGAATTGATAAATTTATTCCATAAAATAGAAACTATGCCGGTAGTAATATCTGTGAAAAAAACTTCCATAAAAAAATCTTTTGAAAAGCCCGACCTCCTTGATGTTATCATTAGCCTTGCCTTGTTTAATATACAACAGGAGACCAAACCGTGAGGCTATTACTGATATTAATCTTATCACCATTAATTATCATATCACTTATGCTTGGAGCATGGTTTATAGCAGTTCCAGAAGGGATGATCCATGATTTTATTAGAGATTCAATAAAATCTGAAAAGTTTCATATAAAGCCTGAAGGAATTAAAAAGGGACTTTTCCTAACTTTAAATATTGAAAAGATAGAGATAAAAAAGAAAGATGAGACTCTATTGCTTAACTTTAATAATATAGCTATTAAGCCCGATTTTATATCTTTATTAAAATTAAGCCCAATCTTATTTTTTACAGGACAAACTCATTCGGGCATAATAGAAGGATTTTATGGTATCAAAGAAAATATACTCAACTTACAGGGTAAGGACATAAAGCTTTCTGAAATCCCATCTCTTAAGCTCCTCAACATAGAAGGCGATGGCAATCTTTTTTTAAAATCGCAGGTTATAAATGATCAAGGGGAGATTATTCTCAGTGTAAAGGATGCAAAACTAAAAACGAGCATCATGCCAGGCGGATACATCCTGCCACTTAACTGGTTTAATGATATCAAAGGTCTGCTTGCAATCAGCAAAGAAATAACTGAAGTGAGATCTTTCACACTCGAGGGAGAGGGTATTTATGCAAGGATAAAAGGCAACATCATGGGCGGCATAATAGATTTAAGAATGGAAGTTATGCCTGATGCATCTTTCAAGAATCCTTCCTTGCTTATGCTTATAGAACCTTTCAAAGCATCACCAGGATATTATGTGATACCTATAAAATAGCGATAGAAAATCTCAAGAATAATAACATCTAAGTATCACAAGCTTTTAACCTATTGAAAGATTTGATCATTTTCGACAGCCGAGTTGACTGTCCTACTAACTATATCTCTCCTCCTTCCATGGGTCAGCAGAATTGCTATAACCTCTTTGTTCCCAGAATCCCAATTGATCAAATTCTAAAAATTCTATGCCTCTTACCCATTTAGCACTCTTATACGCATATCTTTTAGGAACTACAAGTCTTAAGGGATAGCCATGTTCTGGTGTAAGAGGCTTTTTATCATATTCAAATGCGAAAATCACATCATCATCCATTGCTATATCTATAGGAAGATTTGTTGTATATCCTCCCAATGCAAAAATTAATACAAACCGTGCTTCAGGTAAAGGCTCTACGAGTGATGCTATTTCCTTAAAAAGAATGCCCTTCCATAGAAGGTCAAACTTAGACCATGTGGTAACACAATGAAAGTCTGCCTTTAACTCAGTAGTGGGGAGATTTTTAAATTCTGAGAATGATAACCTCAAATTCTTCTTGACCTTGCCGCTTATAGTAAAGTCCCATTTTTCTATATCTACATTAGGTACTTCACCATAATGCAGCACTGGAAATTCATCAGTGAGTCTTTGTCCGGGCGGAAGTCTATTAATGTTCATAGTTAATCCCCTTTTATACTAAAATAGTTTTCTATGGTGGGAGCAGGACAGTTTAGTTGTTGGGATAAGCAGGACCGGTTTAGATAAAGAAAGAAATTGTAATATTCTATAATATTTTAGCTACTTGCATTATCAAATGAATGCAAGTAGCAATATTCAACATTTCAAGACATTTAATAGAGGGTCAGCTTTGCAGTTTTATAATGCAATCACTGACCCTTTTAATATCTTGCTATAAGTGAAAACGATACTTTCCTTATTATACTTAATTACAATCTCAATTATTTTACAACATTCCTTTTTCTTTTAAGTATTCTTCACTTGGGATCTCAACTGAGCTTGCTCCGCCAGAATAAGAATAGCAAAGTTTTCCTTCTTCAATAAGATCTCTAAGGACTTTCTTGGCTTCATCTTTTTCGATTTTCAAGTCCTCAGATGTTATTCTGATAATATCTTTTTCCTTTAATTTCTTTTTACCTTTTGCCTTTTCCAAGATTTCAAAAATCTTGCTTTTTACTGCCTCGGCTTCCATGATTTCACCTCATTTTGAGATTGATTTAAGAGTAAAAAGGGACAGATTTTACCCTATCCCTTTTATCTTCAATATTACCACTTAAATGTTGATGCAGTTCTGAAAGTATCTCTTGCAAATGTAAAGTCATCAATATGCTGGAATGTAAACTCGATATCTGTTAAGTCAAAGAATTTTTCCCAGCCGATTCTCTCGATCCACTCACCAACCCTTTCAAATTTCTTTGCGTCTTTTGCATAGACTTCGAGGATGTGTTTAATTGCCGCTACAGCCTTTGGCCATCTTGGCGGCTCATTAGATATATAAGGGATTACAAGTTTCGAGAATTTTGGATCGCTTCTTAAGCTACCGACTTTCCCGCCTACAACTATAGCAACACCATCCCTATCAGGATCTTTGATTGGAATAGCTGGGCAGACTGTGAAGCAGTTTCCACAATACATACATTTTTCTTGTTTGATTTTAATGCTCTTTGTTGCGGGATCAGGGCTAATTGCACCAGTGGGGCATGAAGCTATGGTTGTCGGCAATTCACACATATTCTTGAATGCAGCAGCATCAACTTGAGGAATCTTTGTATGAACGGCAACAATTGCTATATCTGAGCAATGAACTGCGCCGCACATATTAACGCAGCAGGCAACTGCGAGTCTAACCTTATTAGGAAGCTCTTTTTCTGCAAAATACTCATACAGTTCATCCATCATTGATTTTACAAGTCCTGATGCGTCAGTGCATGCGCTATGGCAGTGAACCCATCCCTGTGTATGAACGGGGTTGCTGACTCTATATCCGATACCACCAATTGCATAACCTTTATTTTTCAATTCTTCCTTTAAAGGAGCAACCTTGCTTTCATCAGAAAGCAAAAATTCGATGTTGTTTCTTGAAGTAAATCTTAGATAACCATCACAATATTTATCAGCGATTGCGCAAGCATCGCGTATTGAGTCTGTAGCAAGTATTCTAGGACTACCTACCCTAACTGAAAAGATCTTATCGCCACTATTAGCCACATGCACCATAACACCAGGTGCCAACTGCTCATGATATTTCCAATCCCCATAATTCTTCTTAATTACAGGCGGTAAAAACTGCTCATAATGAGGCGGGCCTATATCGGTCTTCCTTTGTGGTGCTGACATTATATCCTCCTTTATTCGTAATTATAATTAAAATTTATATTTTCCAGTCTTTTTCTCTTCAGCTTCTTTTGCTTTAATGCTTTCTATATCCTGTTCCTCGAAGAACCAGAATGGGTCTTTCCTTGGCTCTTTAACCTGTTGTGGTAATGGCGGAACACCTATATAATCAAGGAATGATCTCATCCCAACTCTTTCGATAACCTCGCCAATTCTCTCTCTTGGTTTGCCATATTCATCCCACCACTCTGTCATTTTGCGGACTACATCTTTGACTTCATCAAACGGTTTTTCTACCGTGATGAATGGAACAATAACCCATGAAAGCAATGAACCAACAACTATAGGAGCTTTACTGCCAATACAGATTGTTGCACCTTTTTCATCACCAGGCTGGAGAGCTTTTGTCATCTTAGATATGCAATGCATACATCTGTTGCAGTTAGAATTATCTATTTTAAGCTCACCACCTTCAAAGCTCATACAACCTGTTGGGCACATATCAACTACCCACTTCTGAACATCGAAGCCATTCTTTGCATAATTCTTTACTTCATTTTGATCTATTTTTATATTGCCCTTCCATGTCCCGATAATTGAGCAATCTGCGCGGGCTATTGCAGCAACACAATCACAAGCACAGCCTGCTATTTTGATTTTGAATTTATAAGGCCAAGACGGTCTATGTAGTTCGTCCTGAAACTCTTGAGTCAATTGATAGCATAATTCAAGCGTATCTATATTAGACCATTCGCATCTTGCCGGACCAACGCAACAGCTGGGGGTTCTCATGGCAGAACCAGAACCGCCGAGATCCCATCCTCTTGAAGAGAATTCTGCAAATATATCTTCAAGAACTTCAGTTCTTGTTCCAAGAAGAATCATATCGCCAGTTGAACCATGCATATTGGTCAATCCGCTTCCATACTTGTCCCATATGTCACAAGCAGTTCTTAAAGCATCTGTTGTATAAAACCAGCCACTCGGTTGATTAATTCTTACAGTATGAAAATGTGCAACACCTGGAAACTCTTCAGGAATAGAGCAATATCTACCGATAACGCCGCCTCCATAACCTCTTACACCGACAATACCTCCATGTTTCCAGTAACCAATCTTAGTATTGAAAGACTTTTCGAGCAACCCCAACTCATCGGCTGCCATGTCATTCTTTGCAGCGCACTTCTTAATCTCTGACACAAAGCTTGGCCATGGACCCTTTTCAAGCTCGTCTAATAACGGGGTATCATACTTCTTTGGCATAAAAACCTCCTTTTTGATGTATAATTTTAAGGTCTGTAACCTTAAAGTTTAAATAATTAGATAAAATATTAAAGCAATAAAGGCTAATACACATGGTTATCAATGGTCAAATAAATAAATTTTATTTTAATATTAATATTGCTTTTTATTAGATTAATATTATAATTATCGGTAAATTTAGAATTAATAGGGATGTTTAAAAAGTTCTATATTGGGATTTGGATTTTGCATAGTAATTGCTTTGTCATAGACATTTAAGTTAAATTATATCATTTGTTTTCTACCTAAATAAATCATAGTCGAACTCAAAGTTTAATGTAAACAAATATTTTATAAATAGAGGAGATAGGATAAATCACATGGGGAAAATACGAATTGCCATTGCTGGAATTGGTAATTGTGCAAGTTCTTTAATTCAGGGAATTGAATATTATAAATCACTCAATAAGGTGGGTGAATCTGAGGAACATACTGGTTTAATGCATTTTAATATGGGAGGATACTTACCTGGTGATATAGAGGTTGTTTCAGCTTATGACATTGATATTAGAAAAATAAATAAACCTCTAAAAGAAGCAATATTCTCAAAACCTAATTGCACTAAATTATTTTTCCCTGATATTCCTAACTACCCTGTCAAGGTTGAAATGGGAAATATACTTGACGGTATATCTCCTCATATGTCTGACTATCCCGATGACAGAAGATTTATTCCAGCAGATAATCCACCTTGTGATGTTGTCAAGTCATTAAAAGAAAGCGGTGCTGACATGCTTATCAATTATCTCCCTGTAGGCTCAGTAGAAGCAACAAATTTCTATGCAAATGCTGCTCTAGAAGCGGAAGTAGGCTTTATTAATTGTATTCCTGTCTTTATAGCGTCTGATGAAAAATGGTCAAAGTTATATGAAGAAAAAGGAGTTCCAATTATTGGTGATGATGTAAAATCACAAATTGGAGCTACAATTATTCATAGAGCGCTGACAAAGCTATTTATGGACAGAGGCGTTAAGATAAAACATACATATCAATTAAATGTTGGAGGCAATACAGATTTTCTTAATATGTTGAATCACTCACGACTGAAATTAAAAAAGATATCAAAGACTGAATCAGTCCATTGTCAGATTTCTCATGCATTGGATGATGAAGATATCCACATTGGTCCATCAGATTATATCCCTTGGATGAATGATAATAAGGTTTGTTTTTTAAGGATTGAAGGAGTAGGGTTTGGCAATGTCCCCATGCATCTTGAATTAAGATTATCTGTAGAAGATTCTCCTAATAGCGCTGGTGTCATAATTGATGCTATTAGATGCTGTAAGATTGCAAAAGACAGGGGTATAGGAGGGGTTCTTATATCTCCATCGGCTTACTTTATGAAACACCCTAAAACCCAGTTTTCTGATATTGAAGCCAGAACAATGGTAGAAGAATTTATTATAGCCAAGAGGGAGAGGTAATTGTTCGGTGAAAAATTTGGACATTTTCTTGACAAACCGCTTGAACCATTAGCGAAAAGGTTAACAATCCATCCTAATATACTTACTATTATCGGTTTCTTTATAACCATTTTTGCATCTGCTATCCTACCGTTACATCTAAAAATCGGCGGGTTATTAATTCTTCTTGGGGCTTTTTTTGACATGCTCGATGGGGTGGTTGCAAGAAGTAATGGTAAAGCTACAAGATTCGGTGCATTTCTTGATTCAACTTTAGATAGATTTTCAGATTTCTTTATTTTCTTTGCAATAGGCAGTTACTTTGCAAAGACAAATTATATCGAAGGTATTCTTTTGACATCAGCCAGTCTTTTAGGGGCTTTTATGATAAGTTATGTAAGAGCAAGAGCAGAAGGGCTGGGCATTCAATGCAAGGTCGGCATTATGGAGAGACCCGAAAGAATTATCCTCATATCCGTTGGTTGTTTGACAGGATGGATATTCTATACTATGATAATATTATTTTTCTTCACATATCTGACGGTTATCCAGAGGATTTTGCATGTTTATAAATCCCCTATAACTGAAAATGAATGATATTGGCAGAAGCGATTTTTTTGTTTATTTTTAAGTATAGTTTTTTTATTCAAAGCTTTCTATAAAATGTGATATACTTTATACTAAAGGGGGGCAGTTAAATGGTAAATCACTCTTGGTTAATTATTGTAAGCGCAGGTTTTTTTATAATGGTTCTTATTTTTCTTGCTGCCATAGGATTCCTTATTTATGCAATAATAGAGCTGAAAAAAATCAGGATTAATCTTCAAGAATTTACTAAGATTATAGAAGAAAGATTATCGCCAGCTCTATCTGAGACAGAACGGACAATGCAGAGCATTAGAAAAGTAACTGATGACTTAGGAAAGATTTCCGAGAATGCCAAAAGTGTATCACAAGCAGTTGGTGATATAGCTGTAAATCTAAGTGTATTGAGCTTAATAATCAGAGATGTAAGGGAAGGTATAATCATAAGGTCGTCTGGGGTAATGGCAGGGTTAAGAGAGGCGTATTATACACTTATTAAACAATTAAGAGAAAGGAGGTAAGGTATGCATCATAATGAGGGAGGTTTAAATGTAGGAGCGATATTGCTCTCGTTCCTTCTTGGCAGTATGGTTGGAGCAGGACTTGCACTGCTTGTGGCTCCTCAAACTGGCACAGAGACAAGAAGAAGAATAAGAGATTTTGCTGAAGATGTAACCGACAAGGCTTCTGATTATATGGAACATGCAAAAACAAAAATGTCTTCATCAATCGATAAGGGCAAAGAAGTTCTTGAATCCAAAAAATCTGCTGTTACTGCTGCTTTCGAAGCAGGAAAAGAAGCATATGAAAGAGAAGTGCATAAGTAAAAATGCATGAATTCTCAATCGCTGAAAGCGTTATTTCCACTGCTGTTGAACAATGCAAAAAAAATGGTTTCAGTAGAGTAGAAAAAGTCAGGATATCTCTTGGTAGTGCCTCCGGTGTAATGTCGGAGGCATTGCTTTTTGCATTTGACGCATTAAAAAAAGAAACCATTGCAGAAGAAGCAATCCTCTTTATAGAAGCAAATCCACTCTCAGGTGTATGCATGAATTGTCTATGTAATTTCACAATATATGAACCTTATATACTGTCATGCCCTTACTGTCAAAGCAATTCATTTAAGATAAATTCTGGGATGGAGATGAATATTATAGAAATTGAGGTTATCTAAAATGAAAATTAAAATAGCTGCAAAAATACTCGATGCAAATGAAAAGATTGCTGCTGAAAATAGGCAGATATTCGATAATAATAAAATCTTTACTATTAATTTAATGAGCTCTCCAGGGGCCGGAAAGACATCCCTACTTGAAAAAACAATTAAGTATCTAAGAGAAAAAGAAAAAGTAGGGGTAATCGTTGGAGATATTGCTGGCACTGATGATGCACTGAGGATCAACAGTCTGGGAGTTCCAGTTGTTCAGATTAATACAGGGGGTGCCTGCCATCTTGATGCAAATATGATAAATAATGCTTTAGAAGACATCCCGATAAATGATATAAATCTTTTGTTTATTGAAAATGTTGGTAATCTTGTATGTCCTGCGGAGTTTAATCTTGGAGAGAATATTAAGGTAATGATACTGAGCCTAACAGAAGGTCATGATAAGCCCCTAAAATATCCTCTAATGTTTCAGAAATCTTCTGTCCTTATTCTAAATAAGATTGACTTGAAGCCCTTTTTAGATGTCTCAATTGAAAAAATAAAGGTAGATGTAACTTCACTAAACCCATCAATTAAGATATTTGAGGTCTCATGCAAGACTAATGAGGGGATTGAAAATTGGACAAAATGGCTTCAGACATTGATTTCATGAAAATTGCTCTTATAGAGGCTCAGTGTGCGTTAAATGAAGGTGAAATTCCTGTCGGAGCAGTTATGGTTATTGATGGAATAATAATATCAAAAAGTCATAATAGAAAAGAATTATTATGCGACCCTACAGCTCATGCAGAAATACTTGCTCTGAGAGAGGCAGCATCTGTAACAAATAGCTGGAGATTGAGTGGAGCAACCCTTTATGTTACTAAGGAGCCTTGTATAATGTGTGCTGGCGCTATGATTAACGCAAGAATACATAGACTTGTTTATGGATGTTCTGATATTAAAGGCGGCGCTGTTGATAGTCTTTATAGAATTCTCTCAGATATAAGGTTAAATCACCAGATTGAAGTAGTATCAGGTATTTTAAAAGATGAAAGCAGTCTTATACTAAGGAAATTTTTTTGTGAGATTAGAACTTCTAAAAAATTTTAATCATAAAATTTAAAAGATGCTTTCTCTTTTTCTCACTTACAGAAGCTTCAATATTCAATAAAGGAATTAGTGGAAAATGAACCAAAATAATATCAAATTAACTCAAATAATCCAGACAATTTCATTATTTAAAGGATTATCTGAGGCTCAACTTTCAGAGCTTTGTGATATTGTTATTGATCAAACTTTTAGCCGTGCCCACAAGATTTTCTCTGAAGGGGATACCGCTTCAGGTTTTTATGCTATCATATCAGGCCGTGTAAAGATATTTAAACTCTCATTAGAAGGCAAAGAACAGATACTTCATATCTTTGGTGCAGGGAATATCTTTGGTGAGGTGCCGATGTTTGCTGGTGGTCATTTTCCTGCAAATGCCGAGACAATTGAAAAAAGCAGGGTTTTTTTCTTCCCAAGAAATTCATTTATTAGACTTATAGGAAAAGACCCTTCTTTAGCTATGAATATGCTCGCTGAGCTTTCTAAAAAACTTCGGCAACTTACCCATCTTGTAGAGGAGATATCCTTGAAGGAAGTGCCAGCACGACTTGCAGCTTATCTGCTTTTAATGAATGAGAGGAATAAGCATTCAGGCATTTTTGAACTTGATATATCTAAAACTCAACTTGCAGGGCTATTAGGAACTATTCCTGAAACGCTGTCTCGAATATTAGGTAGAATGAGTAATCAAGGTATTATTGAGGTGAAGGGATCATTGATAAAGATTGTAAATCCTTTGCTGCTCGAAGAAATCTCTGAAGGAGGCAAGTTTATTTAGCTTATCTTAATAAATCCACTATCTTCATTCGTGATGCCCTTATAGCAGGCAATACACCTCCAAGAAATCCCATTATAATAGAGAAGAAGATAGACATCAATGCTATTTCTAAAGTTAAAGAAAAGCTAAATGCCAGTTCTGAAAAAGTCTGAAAATTCATAGTTGAGACTGTGAAAAATTGTAAAAATGACGAGAGTATCAACCCTGCTACACCGCCTATCAGGCTTATCAATAATGATTCCATCAAAAACGCTAAAAGTATGCTGCTTCTCTGGAAACCTAAAGATCTTAATGTGCCTATTTCCCCTATGCGATTTGCGACTGCTGCATACATGGTAATCATTGCCCCTATGATTGCACCAAGCGAGAATATAATAGTCAGTGACATCCCTAAAATACGCAGAAAACTTGACATAGCTTCTGATTGATCTGCATAGTATCTCACCTCTCTTTTGGCTTCTATTGTTAGTCTGGGGTCAGTTTCAATGCGGGATTTAAGTTCATCAAATTCAGATGTATCCTTCAATTTAAATACCACTGAAGAATAAGCCTGCCTACGGAATGCTGACATTAATTGGTCAGCATCAGCCCAGACCTCTGAACTGAATCCTGTTTTTCCAGCATCAAAAATTCCCACAACATTCCAGTTTCTGAGGGCGAAGGTCAAGCTCTCATCTATTCCTGCACCTTTAAATCTCTGGGCTATATTTATCCCAGCGAGTATTTCAGAAGAACCCGGCTTGGGCATTCTTCCCTCGACTATCCTAATTTGTTGCTGTCTTAATATCAGAGAATTTTCTTCGATGCCTCTTATAACGACATTAGAAGGTTTATCGCTATCACGTTTGGGCAAATTAATGAGAACAACAAGTTCTTTGGCAAAAAGTGGTTTTCCATCAGCGCCTAATGCTATCTCCTGTTGTGTCTCGAGTATTGCCGCCTGATGTCTCTCAACAGCACTTTGCACCTCAGATGTTGCCCCTTTTCGCACTATAATAACATTATCATATGAACCTGTATCTACAAGGGTCTTTCTGAGTCCTTCAGAAAGCATCAGGATAGAGGCAAAAACAAATACAACAAGACACATACCTATTCCTGTAAGGATTGTTGTGAGACGGCGTGATAGAAGATTACGCAGACTGTATAAAAAAAATATTCTCATTATCTTACCCTCATAAGGCTTTCAGCAATCTGCACCCTTATAGCCCTTATAGTAGGGAATATAGCAGCAATAATGCCTATCAAAAAAGAGATTGCTATATCAAGATATATAGTTTCTTGTGTGATTATGAATACTGGGAAATAGTTGCTCATCTCAGCAGCAAAGGCTTTTGCCGCAGGAAAAGTGAGCAATATGCCCAAAATGCAGCCAATACTCGTTATAACGAGTGATTCTCCAAATATTAGTAAAGAAATACGCCAACCGCCCACACCCAAGGATTTAAGGACTGCAAATTCAGGTAACCGTTCTCTTACAGACATCGCCATAGTGTTAGCTACTACAGCGAGGATTATAAGTATGACTATTAGAGAGACAATCTGAATAACGACAAGTATTGCCTCAGTCATATAAATAAAGCTCAATTGAAATGCCCTCTCGGTTTCAGTCAATGTCTCAGCAAGGGAATTTTTAAATTGCTTGTCTATCTTTTCTGAAACTGGCACAGCAAATCTTGGGTCTTTAACCCCCACAAGATAGAAACCTGCGTGGTCAGCTCTGGATGGTGCTGTTTTTTTAAGGTTTTCATTTAAATAATCCCAATGAAAAAAGAATTGAGATTCATCTGTAGTTTTGTCTTTGCCTTTATAGATTCCTAATAAAATGAATTCCCAGTTTCCGGGATAGATAGTTCCTTTAAGCGTGATATTATCGCCAATCTTCCATCCGAATCTCTCAACGAGTTTTTGTCCTACAACAGCGCCTTTTCGATCTTTCATAAATGCCTTTTTATGCTCATCTTGTATGATGTATTCGGGATAGAGCTTGAGATAGCTTTCGGGTTCTATTGCAAAATTTGCAAAAAAATTCTTCTGATCAATATAGATGCCGCCAAACCACTGACCATATGAGACCATTTCTACCCCTTCAATTTGCCGTATTTTCTCTTTATATGCAATAGGAAGTGGAAATATGAGAGAGATAGCATTTCGTGTAACAAGCCTGCTGGCAGAAGAAGCCTCCACACCTGCATACCATGCCTCAACTACTGTTCTTAAAAAGCCAAAAGCAATGATAGCAAGTGTTAAGCCAAGGATTGTAAGAGTGGAGCGAAGTTTGGAGCGAAAGGCATTTTTAAACATCAATTTGAGGATGAGCATGCATGATTCCTTTTTCGAGATATTGTATTTGACGAGCTTTTTTAGCAGCCTTTGGGTCGTGTGTGACCATTATGATAGTCTTGCCAAGTTCAAAATTTAAACGAGTCATCAATTCTAGAACATCTTCTGCTGAGACGCGATCGAGGTCTCCTGTTGGTTCATCAGCGACAAGTATTGTAGGGTCAGTAACAAAAGCCCTTGCTATTGCTACCCTTTGCTGCTGACCGCCTGAAAGTTGACCGGGAAAGTGGTGCATCCTGTCTTCAAGATTTACTATTTTAAGGGCAAGGATAACATGCTCATGTCTTTCTTGTTTTGATAGACCTGTCAAGAGAAGGGGTAATTCGATATTTTCAAAGGCTGTCAAGACAGGTATAAGGTTGTAAAATTGAAAGATGAACCCCACATTAGAAGCACGCCAATGGGCAAGTTCAGTCTCAGAAAGGGTTGTTATATCAACTCCTTGTATTGAAATAACGCCGCTATCAGGTTTGTCAATCCCTGCAATAAGATTCAAAAGAGTGCTTTTCCCAGAACCTGATGGTCCCATGAGGGCAAGAAATTCGCCTTCAACAATATCAAATGATATATTTTCTAATACAGGGATTATAAGATTGCCACGACGATACGATTTATATATATCCCTTATTTCAATAAATTTTTTTTTAAAATCCATTTGTTTTTTACTTTTCAGGTATTTTAACTCTAATGCCATCTCTCAATTTATTTAATTGGCTTACGGCTATTCTTTCTCCTAAGTTAAGCCCACTTGTCACCTCAACCATCTCACCTATGCTTTTATCTGTGGTTATTTGAACCTCTCTTGCCCTATCATTTTTGATAACAAAGACTAACTTTTTTCCGTTTCGTTCAACAATTGCAGAGGACTTAATAACGGGTAGTGGTTTTTTTTCTTCTGGCTTTATCTCTCTACTTAGAAATGCTACCTTTGCGCTCATCTCTGGTAAAATACCATTATTCTTTTCTATAAATTTTACCTTAACGAGCACTGAAGCTTTACTCCGATCTGCAGTGGGAACAATCATATGCACTAACCCATCAAAACGGATATCAGGAAGGGCATCAAGCTGGATTTCGCAAGGTTGTCCGATTGTAATGAGCCTCAGGTTCGACTCTGAAACATCCACTTCAGCCTGCAAAGAATCCATATCAGCAATAGTTACAAGAGCTGATTTTGCATTAGCTGCAGCACCGATAGGGGTTACAATGTCTCCTATGTCAGCATTTTTTGTGAGGACAACCCCATCAAAGGGAGACCTGATCATTGTATATTCAATATTCAGTCTTGCTACATCTTGGGAGGCTTTAGCAGCCATAACTACTGCTTCTGCAGAAGCATTTGCGGCTATTGCTTTTTTATGCCGGGCTTCACTTGTATCATACTCAGCTTGTGATATATATCCATGCTTCAGTAGTTCCTGATTTCTTTTGAAGGCAGATGCAGCATCTGTCAGTTCAGCCTGTGCAATCTGGAGATTAAATGAAACAGCATTTAGATTTGCTAATGCCTGTCTTTCAAGGGCAATAAGGTCATCATTCTCAAGCCTTCCGATTATCTCGCCTTTTTTTAATTTGCTGCCTTCTTCAACTGTTAGGGAAACGAGGCGGCCTGTAACCTTTGATGCCACAGCAGCCTTGCGTTGAGCTACGATATAACCGCTTGCATTCAAGAGGGTGAAAGCTTGTGAGGGGTAAATTTGAGATACTGTAAAGGTTTCAATGGTCATAGATGGAGTAAAAAAACCCTTAAGATAAAAGACGGATAGAATTGCAAAAATAAATATTCCTATCAGTAAATAGGTGATTCTTGTTCTTTTTTTTGATTGTCCGAATATCTGTTTTCTTTCTATTTTAAGCTTTGATATATCTTCATTAGCCATTTATCATACTCCATTGAAATTATTGAATATATTATTATCTCAAATAATCATATTTAAACACAAGAAAATGGACTTAACGTCCATTTTCTTAGGTAGTGTAAAATTTTCTGTGTAAAAAATTGAAGATAGTAAAAAAGAGGGTGTATTCTCCATTGTTCTAAGCAGGAACAAAAAGAAAGGAGGATACACCCATGTCAGCAAAAGAACTGACTAAACTAACACTAACAGATTTATGG
>DYHD01000021.1:0-9733 GCA_020724365.1 Thermodesulfovibrio yellowstonii
CGCTCTGTGGTTTCATATCTTTCTCTCTTTTTTCATAAAACTTTTGACATTACCTTAATTCAAAGCCATTATACTAAAATGTTGCAAAGTATCACAAAATGTTAATTAAATTAGCATGTTTCACCGTGATATTTCCTTTTTATTGAGTTGCAATTTACTTATATTCTTTTCCCTTTATCAAGAAATTCGTGATATTACTTAAACTATTATCAATATAAGCGAGTGATTATAAAAAATAATTTCAAACTAATTGCACATATTTATATTGCCTTTAATATTTATCATATTTTATGAACTCATTTATATTTCTTCTGAATGCCCTTGGAAGCAGTTGAATGCCCTCCTTAAGATACCCAACAGCAATAAGCATAGGTATTACCTTGTCATCAGGTATATTAAACTCTTTTTTAACACAATCTTCATTAAAGCCGTCCATTGGATGGGTCTCTAGACCTAAACCTTTAGCAGCAACCATAAGATTCATAGCAAAAAGGGCTGTATTCTTAATTGCAAAAAATTTTCTCTTTATACTATCTGATTCACCTTGAAGTTGATAAACCATACTTCTATAAGTCTCTCTCATCTCTTGTTTCATATAACCGAGCTGTTCCCAGCTATCAAACATTCTATCAATGTTTTCTTCAAGAGCAAGAGGGTCTGCAACCATTATCAATATAACAGAAGCCTCTTCAACCTTTGGCTGATTAAAAGCGCATTGCCTCAATATACTTTTTCTCTCTGCTTCCCTTACCACAACTACCTTCCATGGCTGGAGATTAAAAGATGAAGGTGCAAGATTGGCTATCTCAAAAAGCTCAATTAATTTGGCATCTGGTATTTCCTTGCCAGGTTCAAAAAAATTTATTGAACGTCTTTGTTTTAAAGTATCGAGTATTTCCATATAAACCTCCGAATTTAATATTTTAAAGACAAAAGAAAAATATATAAGTTAATTTTAACAGAAAATTAGGAAAAATTAATTAAAATTAGTTTAAGAATTTATAATTTTAATCTCTTTGGATGGGAGATAGAACTATTGGTAGGTTTCTATCAGCAGATTTAGATTTAGTTTAAAAATTTAAAGTGTGGGATAGCAGAATTATTATAAATCAAATGGTTAGTTGAATTTCAGAGAAAGAAATACAATTTTAAGACATATCTTTAAAAATAATCTCTGAAGTATTTGATAGTAGTAGCTATAAAAAAGAAATTGGGTCAGAACTAAAGCTCTTCGCAATGGCTATAAAGTGAAGCAAATGACATAATGCCATTGCGAGAGAAAGCAAGAGACATGTATATCAAATTCGTCTTAAGCTTATTCTAATTTACATAAACATTTGAAATGTATAGCCAATTACAACAGAAGGCATTATGCCTATGATAAAAACCATTAATAAAGAAATCAAAAGAGCTGCTCCATTTGCAGGATTGGGATATATCTTCGCTTCTGCTTCCATAGGCTTCATAAACATATTCATTACAATTCTCATATAATAGTAAGCTGATATGGCACTAAAGCAAACTGCGACAACAACCACCCATGTATAGCCTGCATTGATAGCAGCCATAAAAATATTAAACTTACCAATAAAGCCTGCAGTTGGAGGGATTCCCGTCAATGAAAACATGAAAACGAGCATCATTGCGGCAACTAGTGGATGGCTTTTTGATAATCCGTTATAATCCTTTATATTCTCGCCTTTTTCAAGCAAAATTACAATAGCAAAGGCTCCCATATTCATAAATGCGTATATCAACAAGTAGGTCATAACTGCATTGAGTCCTTCGGTGGTGCCAGCTATAATACCTAAAAGGGCATAACCAGCATGAGCTATAGATGAATAAGCAAGCATCCTTTTCATATTTGTCTGCACAATAGCCAATATATTGCCTACTGCCATTGTTAAAATAGCAAGTCCTATGAGAATTGCGGTCCAATCCATCTGGAGACTCTCAAATGCAATAAAGAATACTCTCCCAATCACTGCAAAACCTGCTGCCTTCGGACCAACAGAGAAAAATGCAGTAACTGAAGTAGGGGCGCCTTGATATACATCAGGTGCCCACATATGAAATGGCGCAGATGCAATCTTGAAGGCGAAGGCACAAATTATCATTATCATAGCAATTAGCAGTGTAATTGAGGTTTCTCCCTGTTTGAGGTGCTCCGCAATCTGATAAATATTAGTAGATGTTGTTAGACCATATGTCAAAGATATTCCAAATAGTAAGATAGCTGATGAGAATGCACCAAGAAGAAAATACTTTAAGGCTGCTTCATTTGATCTCGTGTCATGCCTTTTTATGCCAGCCAGTATATAAGTGCTTAAAGCCATAAGCTCTAATCCAAGATAAAGTAAAATTAAATCTGCTGATGATGCCATTATCATCATGCCTGCAGTTGCAAACATTAAAAGACTATAATATTCTCCAAATTCGGCATCTTCTCTTTGAATAAATTTAAAGGATATCAATATTGTAAGTATAAGGCTTATAAGAAAGATAAATTTAAAATAGGAACTATAACCATCGCTGATAAACATGCCGCCAAAGGTCACTCCCTGACTCATAGGGATCATATACATTACGGCTAAAGCCGTGCCTATACAAATAATACCAAGAAAATCTTTCGTTTTATCCTTTACAAACACTTCTACTGTTAGTAATGCGCATGTCACTATTGACATTATAATCTCAGGGATAATTGGAGTTAGATCTGGTAATGGTATATTCACTTTATTACCTCAATAA
This sequence comes from Thermodesulfovibrio yellowstonii, assembly GCA_020724365.1. Classification (GTDB taxonomy): domain Bacteria; phylum Nitrospirota; class Thermodesulfovibrionia; order Thermodesulfovibrionales; family Dissulfurispiraceae; genus DYHD01. The sequence continues at coordinate 2,752 of DYHD01000021.1, forward strand.
TATTTTGTGTTATTTGTTGCTGAGCTGATACATTGACTCGGTCAATAAGTCCCTGCACAGAGACTTCCATAAAACTTAATAAAGCATTTGGATAAAATCCTATCCATAGAACAAGAACCACTAATGGAAGTAGGGTTAAAAACTCCCTCTCATTTACATCTTCATGATAATGTGCATAAGGATTGGTTTCAAGGAAAAATACCTTCTGGTATAGCCAAAGCATATAACCAGCGCCTATGATAATACCGGTGCATGCTAACACACCCATTAACTTCCAAGCCATAAAACCGCCTAAAAGAATCAGAAACTCACCGATAAAACCATTTGTTCCCGGGAGTCCAATTGATGCGAGAGTAAAAATCATGAAAAAAGCAGCATACACTGGCATTGCAGTTGCAGCTCCTCCATAGTGAGCTATTTCCCTTGTATGTGTTCGTTCATATATTATACCAACGCTTAAAAATAAAGCCCCTGTAACAATACCATGATTAATCATCTGTAGTATTCCACCCTGGATTCCTTGCATATTCAATGCAAAAATGCCTAGTGTCACAAATCCCATATGGCTGACTGAGCTATAAGCTATCAGCCTTTTTAAATCAGTTTGTGCGAGGCATATCACGGCGCCATAAATAATTGCTATTACAGACAGGACAATCATAATAGGAGCCATAGCCTTTGCCGCTTCAGGGAAGAGAGGTATGCTAAATCTGAGAAATCCATATGCACCCATTTTAATCAAAATTCCGGCAAGTATAACACTACCTGCAGTAGGTGCTTCTGTGTGAGCATCAGGTAGCCATGTATGCACTGGGAACATGGGTACTTTTACAGCAAATGCAGCAAAGAATGCCCAGAAAAGTATTAACTGTATTGTATATGGGTAGGTAGTATTCATCATCTGCAAAACATCAAAGCTCTTATTTGTATAGTAGTATGAGACGATTATACCAACAAGCATTAGTAGACTACCTACAAGGGTGAACAGGAAGAACTTAATTGCAGCATAAACCCTATTTGGACCACCCCAGACACCGATGAGAATATACATAGGTATGAGCATCGCTTCCCAAAAAATATAGAATAAAAAGAAGTCGAGGCTGCAAAAAACACCTATCATTGAACCTTCAATAAGCAAGATTGAACCGTAGAATTCCTTAACCTTTTCTGTAATAGCAGTCCAAGAAACAGTAACACATAATATAGATAGCAAGGTTGATAGAAGAACGAATAGTATGCTGATCCCATCCACGCCAAGAGAGTATTTAATTCCCCATGCAGGTATCCAATTATGAACTTCTGTAAACTGCATCTTAGCTGTAGTTTTATCAAAATTTATATAGAGGGGGAGACTTAAGATAAAAGCAACTAAAGTAAGTCCAAGCGATGTAGCTCTTGCGAGCATTTCATGCTTACGTGGAATTAAGAATATTAGAAAACCACCAATTATGGGTAGGAATATGACCCAGCTTAAAACAGGATACTCAATCTGAACAGAGAATATTGCGCCAAGATATACAAAAGCGATTATTGCAGGCACATATAGCAGGGTTCTAGCAATTGTATTAACAGGTTGCTTGTCTGCATGACTATCATGTCCTGTTTGCATTATTTTTCCTCCTAAATCATCCTTAGATAGCTATATTTAAATTACTGTTTTACAAAAATCAAAACAAGAGATAATATTACAAATAATCCAAAAGCCATTCCCATAGCGTAATGCTGTAAAAAGCCAGTTTGAAGTTTTCTAAATCTTTCTCCAAATTCCGCAATTAATTTAGGAACTCCATTAACTATGCCTTCGATTATCTTACCATCAGTAACCCCAACAAGGATTCTACTTCCAATCCACTTAGTTGGTCTTACAATAGTATAATCGTATAATTCGTCAACATAGTATTTATTCCAAAGCACTGTATAGATAGATCTAAAGGTGCGTCCTAACAATTGTGGGATGCCCGGGGCCCATAGGTACATAACTGCAGCAGTGAATATACCGCCGAGGGCTACTACTACTGATATTGCAATAACCATCCATTCCTCAGCATGGGTTCCGTGAACATGGGGATGACCCAATACAGGCTCAAGGAAATGCCCGATCATGTTAGTGCCTCCCAAAAGTGGTGGGATGCCTACCCAACCAGCAGAAATAGCTCCGACTGCAAGTATCATTAGAGGAACTGTCATAGAGCTTGGCGACTCATGAAGGTGGTGTTCTTCTTCATGTGTCCCCTTAAATTTACCGAAAAATGTCAAAAAGACAATTCTGAAACTGTAAAAAGCAGTTAACCCTGCAACAATAGTCCCGATCACCCATACTATCCTGCCCACGGTCCCTGCATTATAGGCAAGCCAAAGTATCTCATCCTTACTAAAAAACCCTGCCAACCCTGGAATGCCTGCAATACTTACTGATGCTATCATAAATGTCCAGAAGGTAATTGGCATATATTTCCTTAATCCACCCATCTTTTGAATATCAAGTTGCCCCGCCATTGCATGCATCACACTTCCAGCTCCGAGAAAGAGTAAAGCCTTGAAATATGCATGTGTAAAGAGATGGAATATCCCAGCTCCATAAGCTCCTACGCCACAAGCAAGGAACATGTAACCGAGCTGACTAACAGTTGAATATGCAATAATTCTCTTTATATCATTTTGCACGAGGGCGATAGTTGCAGCAAAAAGACTGGTAATAGCCCCTGTCAGAGCAACCACCATCATAGCTGTTTCTGACATGCTAAATAAAGGATTGAATCTTGCTACAAGGAAAACACCTGCTGTAACCATCGTTGCTGCATGAATTAGGGCGCTGACTGGAGTAGGACCTTCCATAGCATCTGCGAGCCAGACATGAAGCGGGAGTTGTGCAGATTTACCGATTGCTCCGCAGAATAGCAAAAGAGCGATTAATGTTACAAGCCCTATTTCAAAACCAAGTATATTTATTGTCTGCCCTTGCAGGGTATGAATATTTGCAAATATATCTGTATAATGCAAGGTTTCAAGATAAATAAAGACCATGAAGACGCCGATTCCAAAACCGAAATCACCAAAACGGTTAACAATAAATGCCTTCTTGCCTGCATCAGCCGCACTCTGCTTTCTAAAATAGTAACCAATAAGAAAATAAGAGCATAACCCCACTGCTTCCCAACCAAAATAGAGCTGCATGAGGTTATTACCAGTAACAAGCATCAGCATAGAGAATGTAAAAAGGTTTAAGTAAGAAAAAAATCTATAGTAGCCTGAGTCTCCATGCATATAGCCAACAGAGTATATATGGACCAGAAGGCTAACGCTTGTTACTACTATCAGCATAATAGCTGTTAGTTGGTCTATTAGAAAACCAATAGAAACCTTGAAATTCCCTGAAATAACCCAGCTATAAAGATCATAGTTAATTACTTTACCTTGTAGCACTTCAATAAAGGTTATGACTGAAAGTATAAAAGAGCCTAATACAGCCAAAATAGAAATCCAATGAGCCTTTTCTTGATAGAATCTGCCAAACCAGATATTTATACAGAATCCTATCAAAGGTAAGAGTGGAATAAGTACATATTTTTCCATTGTCATCCCTTCATCTCCGTTATTTTGTCGGTGTGGACTACCGCTTTATTTCTATATAGTGAAACAAGAATCGCTAACCCTATTGCAGCTTCAGCAGCTGCAACCGTTATTACAAAGATCACAAGAATCTGCCCTTTAAGATCCTGCAGATAGTGGCTGAATGCAACTAAGCTTAAATTAACTGCATTTAGCATTAATTCGATACTTATCAACATTATTATTATGTTTCGCCTGATAAGAAAACCGATGACACCAATAATAAAAATAACCGTGCTAAGTGTAATATACCATTCTAACGGTACCATCTGACCCCCTAAGTCCTCTTTTTAGCGAGCACCATAGCGCCCACGATTGCTATCAGTAATATTAAGGATGCTACCTCAAAGGGAAGGATATATTCTGTATATAAAACCTTTCCTATAGCTTTTGTATGAGTCTCTTTCTGAATCAGTTCAATAGTAAATTTCCCAAGCGGCCCGGGAGCGAGCTTGGCAATTGAAAAAAATATAAAAAGAAGTATTGATAAACCTAATGCAACCCCAATTGGCCATTCACCGATAAATCTTTCTGAAGATAACTCTTCCTTAAGATTTAACATCATGATAACAAACAGGAAAAGAACCAATACAGCTCCAGCATATAAGATGACCTGCACTGCCGCTATAAATTCAGCATTTAAGAAAAGATATATTGCTGCAATGTGGAAAAACAGCACTAGCATCCATAAAACACTATGAACTGGGTTCTTTCTAGTTATGATGACTAAAGATAATACAATAGTAACAATTGCAAAATATCCAAAGATTATTTGAGGTAACATAACTAATCGGTCTCCTTCTTTTCATTTTTTTCGGGAGAACTTTCAGGTTCCGAAACAACTACAATACGGGTTGGCACAGGCCCTTGCTCTCTTTTGCCTTTTGGCAATTTTGAAGCATCAATTCCATCTGGACGCCAGAATTTATTAAAATATGTGTCTTCCTTCTGTTTGGCAGCAAATTCATCCCAGTTTTCTAAAAGTTTTTCTTTGGTAAAATAAAGTTCCTGCTTCGTATAAGCGGAATATTCATAATCCTCAGTTAAAACAAGAGCACATACTGGGCAAGTCTCCACGCAATAGCCACAGTATATACACCTTAAGGCTTCGATATCATACTGGGCAAGGTATAATTTGCCATCCTCGGGTCTTTTTTTCTTAGCAATATAGATACATTGTGACGGGCATATATTTGCACACCTCATACATGCAATACACTTTTCTTTTAATGTTTTAGGATCTCTTACAAATGCATGCCGTCCACGAAAACCCGCATAAATGCGTCTTCTCTGCTTAGGATACTGAATGGTCACTGCACGGGTGCACATCATCTTAAATGTCAATGCCATTCCTTTAAGGATTTCAAGGAAAAAGACTTTTTTTACAAGTTCTTTGAGAGTCACGATTAGTACCCCTCTGCTCTAATATATATATTTGATAATAGATGTTACTACAAGATTCGCCAGCGCTACTGGTATCAGAATCTTCCAACCCAACGCCATCAGCTTGTCATACCTATACCTTGGAAGCGTTGCCCTAATCCAATAGAATAGAAATATATGAAAATAGACCTTTAGAATGAACCACACTATACCCGGAACTATCGCAAGTTGTGGGATAAACTTTAAAAGAATAGGAGGGACCGTCCAACCACCCCAGAAACATACAACAGCAAGTGAGGACATAACTATCATTCCAATATACTCGCCTAAGAAGAAGAGAGCAAATCTCATGCCGCTATATTCAACGAAATACCCTGCTACAAGCTCGCTCTCGGCTTCTGGCAGATCAAAAGGCGTCCTATTAGTTTCAGCAAGCATGGCTATTAGAAAAACAATGTAAGCAACAAACTGAGGGATTAAATACATCCCATACCAATACTGTTGCTGTGCCTGTACTATCTCAATCAAATTCATTGAGCCTGCCATTAGCATAATACTTACAAGGCTAAAAGCCATTGCTATTTCATAACTTACAACTTGGGCAGTAGATCTCAAGCCACCTAGAAATGAATACTTAGAATTTGAAGCCCAGCCCGACATGATAAGGCTATATGCGCCTAGCGACGACATAGCAAAGATGTAGAGGATGCCGACATTTATATTTGCAATATAGAAGATGTCATAAAATGGGATAACTGCAAGCGAGCTAAGGGTTGCAAATACAGCGACAAGAGGTGCTATTTGAAATACTGTTCGGTCAGCATTGGAAGGTATGATATCTTCTTTGAAAAAAAGCTTGACTCCATCTGCAATAGGCTGCAATAAACCATGTGGACCTACCCTCATAGGACCTACCCTGACTTGCATATGACCAATTACCTTTCTTTCAAAATATGTGGCATATGCAACATGCAACATCGTGATCGCTATCACAACAGCTATCTTAACTAAAACAATAAGCAGTTGAAACAGGAAGCTCGTACTTTGTAAACCAAAAGTTCCAAATATTTCATTAAAGTTCATTATCTACCTCACCTATCGCATTCACCCAGAACTATATCAATCGTTCCGATATTAGCTATTACATCTGCAACAAGCGACCCCTCGCACATCTTGGGCAAGACGGAGGCATGGACATAAGAAGGCGATCTGATTCTCATTCTATAGGGTTTTCCTGTTCCGTCACTTATAAAGTAAAACCCGAGTTCGCCTTTCGGAACTTCAGTTGCTACATAGACCTCTTCAAATGCAGGGGCAGCAGGTTCAGGAGGTGGAGGTGTTTGAGGTTGCGCAGCGTCTCCTGAAGGCTCAGCTTTTGGGGCGAGCGGGGCAGGTTTCTTTCTTGGACCGGCTGCCATATCATATCCTACCGCATCCGATGCAAGGACATAACCGCTCGGCATCTTTTCGAGGCACTGCCTTATGATAGAGTTGGACTGCCTGAATTCCTCCATTCTGCATCTATATCTGTCGTAAACATCTCCGACTTTTCCAATAGGCACTTCGAACTCAACCTTATCGTATGCATCATAAGGGGCAAATTTCCTAATATCATACGGAACGCCAGAACCTCTTAATGTAGGTCCGGTAAGCCCCCAATTGATAGCTTCTTCTGCGGTCATAACACCGATGCCTTTTGTTCTCTGGAGCCAAATTCTATTTTGATCTATAAGGGTCTCATATTGTTCAAGAAGCTTTGGGAATTCCTCAGTAAATTTATAGCAATGATCTAAAAACTCCTGATCCACATCTGCTCTTACCCCACCTATTCTCGGATAAGTAACAGTCAATCTCGCACCACAAGCCATCTCATACAGTTCGAGTATCCATTCTCTATCTCTCATGGAGTAAAGAAATACGGTCATTGCACCGATATCTAAAGCATGAGTTGCAATCCATACAATATGGTTTGCAATTCTTGTGAGCTCTG
>DYHD01000021.1:9743-30182 GCA_020724365.1 Thermodesulfovibrio yellowstonii
AAGTTTCTCGATGGCTACGCAAAAGCCAATATTGTTAGACATACTGGAAACATAATCGAGCCTGTCTGTCAAAGGTAAAGCCATAGGGTATGTTCTATTTTCACCGAGCTTTTCAGTTCCCCTATGCAGATAGCCGACATAAGGTTTGCATTTTACAACAGTTTCACCATCCAGTTCGAGCACCAACCTTAATACGCCATGCGTGGCAGGATGCTGCGGACCCATATTGATTGACAATATCTTGGTTTTTAAATCTCTTATTACCGCCATTTATCGAACCTCGTATGCTAAGTTCTTTTTGCCGATTTCTATAACTTCTTTAAATGCTTTCCACTCTTTATCGCCTAAATCGCTCTTAAGCGGATAATCCTTTCTAAGCGGATATCCATCCCAGTCTTCTGGCATGAGTATCCTTCTCAGATCGGGATGACCTTTAAATGTAATGCCATACATGTCATAACACTCTCTTTCATGCCAGTCAGCGCCAACCCAAATGCCAATAACGCTATCTATAGCACAATCATCCTCAGGTACTTCGGCTTTAATACGAATCATCTTGTTGTATTTAATAGATAATAGGTTATAGACAACTTCGAAGCGAACTTCTTTCTTGCCTAGGTAGTCAACTCCGCAAAGGTCAGCAAGATAATCAAAATGCAGTTCTGGTGTTTTATGAAGAAAAGTCATTATGTCAAGCAACTTATCTTTTTTAATTAAAACCGCTACCTGCCCTTGAAACTCAACTATATCCTTTACCTCTGATGCAAATTTACCCTTAATTAGTTCAGCTATTTCAATAGGTTCCATCTTCTATCTCCACATGCTCCATTTAAAGGATTCCTTTCTTATTTTTTCCTGAAGCTTCATGATGCCTTCCAGCAAAGCCTCAGGCCTAGGAGGGCAACCAGGGATATAAACATCTACAGGCATTACTGTATCAACTCCCTGAACAGTGGCATAAGTATTATAAATACCGCCTGTGCAGGCGCAACTCCCCATTGCTATGACATATCTGGGTTCAGGCATTTGATCATAAACCGCCCTAATAACAGGCGCCATTTTTTTGGTAAGAGTTCCTGCCACTATTATTGCATCAGATTGCCTCGGAGAACCCCTGAAAACGACCCCAAACCTGTCAAGGTCATAATGTGAAGCTCCTGTTGCCATCATCTCGATGGCACAGCACGCGAGTCCAAAGGTCATGGGCCATATTGATGATAACCTGCCCCAGTTAACCAACTTATCAACGGCAGCTATGATAGTGTTGCCACCGGGAATTACCCTTACCCCCTTTTCTACTTCTACCATTGTTGTGGTTCCGTCTATTATCATAGAGTCTTATTTAACCTCCTGATTACCAGTCGAATGCTTTTTTCTGCCATGCATAAACATAGCCAGCGAGCAATATATCTATAAATAGTATCATTGCTATAAGAGCATATAAACCAATGTCTTCGTAAACCAATGCCCATGGATACAAGAACACAGCCTCTACATCGAACACTACAAATAGCATAGCAATTATGTAAAACTTGACGCTGAATTGTTCTCTGGGCGCACCTACCATCGGATTGCCGCACTCATAAGGAGTGAGCTTCTCCTTATAAGGCCTTTTCAGCCTGACTAACCCTCCAATAAGGATTACTCCCAAACCAAATGCAATAGAAACTAAGATAAGGACTAAAACAGGAAAGTATTCTGTAGGTATATAGCTGCCTGGTGTCATTCTTAGCACCTCTTAAGCTTTTATATTCTCAAAACACCGTGATAGTAAGTTATAAGGGTGGTATTTATCAAATAAAAAAATTTAATTATTAATAAAGGATTGCTAATAGCTTTTTTAATACATAAAATAACAATCCAGATTAAATCAGCCCTCTTTAAAATTAAGTAATAAAACAGATGCTAACCAGTCAAACTATTGCTTCAGTTGGTATATAGGTCGCTAAGATAAAAGCAGGTATTCTTTTGGAAAAATTGACGCTTTTGACTATTTATTGTATCTTAATAGTATGCAAAAGCTAAGGTTTCTTACATCAGGCGAATCACACGGCAAAGCTCTTATAGGAGTTTTAGAAGGAATTCCTTCTGGTCTTTTCCTTTCCACAGAAGATATAAACAAAGAACTAAAGAGAAGGCAAATGGGTTATGGACGTGGCGGGAGGATGAAAATCGAGTCAGACCATGCAGATATAATATCTGGTGTCAGATGGGGTAAGACTATAGGCTCTCCAATCTCAATAATTATAGAAAATAAAGACTGGGAGAACTGGCAAACAGGGATGTCGCCAGATATTGAACATGAAGCATCAATAAGTCCTGTCACAAGACCTAGACCTGGACACGCTGATCTACCGGGTATATTGAAATATGCCCATTCAGATATAAGAAATATTTTAGAACGTTCAAGCGCCAGGGAGACGGCTATGCGTGTTGCTTTAGGGGCGATTGCAAAGAAATTTCTCCAGAACTTTGGAATTCTCATAAACAGCTATGTAATTCAAATAGGCTCAGTCAAGATGGGGAAGTCAAAATGCGGAATTGAGCACCAAGAGATAGACAGCTACTCTAAGATTGCCGATAAATCACCTGTAAGATGCCCTGATGAGCAAGCTTCTAAGCTGATTATTGAATTAATTGATGAAGCTATAAAGCATGGGGATACACTTGGAGGTATTTTTGAAGTTATAGTAACAGGGATACCCCCAGGATTAGGAAGTCACATTCATTGGGATAGAAAACTCGACGGACTCTTATCTCAAGCATTGATGGGCATTCAGGCAATAAAAGGGGTAGAAATTGGGGCAGGCTTTAGTATGGCTGAGAAAAAAGGTTCAGAATTAATGGACGAGATATACTATGATAAAGAGAACAAGTTCTTTTTTAGAAAAACAAATAATGCTGGTGGTATTGAAGGCGGCATAAGCAACGGTATGCCTATAGTAATCAAAGCGGTTATGAAACCTATACCTACCCTGAAAAAACCCTTACGATCAGTTGATATAATTACAAAAGAGCCGTTTGATGCAGCTTATGAACGTTCTGACACCTGTGCTGTTCCTGCAGCTTCTGTCATAGCAGAGGCAGTTATAGCACTCGTTATTGCAGATGCTTTTTTAGAAAAATTTAGCGGAGACAGTATTGACGAGACCTCAAGGAATTACAATTCATACATGAAATACTTGAAGGAGTTTTAATATATATAATCTATTTATAAATATATGAAAATAACACAACAAATCATTAAACTCTTTTTACTCGTCTTTTTCCTTAATATCGCAATTACATTAGAAAGCCATTCATCTGATAATAAAAACTTCCCTCTATCAATCTCTGCTGAGACAAATTATTTTTATGAAGGCAAAAAAAGCCTTGATAATGGCCAATATGAAAAGGCAATTTCATTGTTTACCATTTCTTATGAAAAGCTCCCGATTCTGGCTGATTATGCATTGCTCTGGCGTTCTGAGGCTTATGAAAAGAAGGGCGATATCGAACTTGCAATTGAAGATTTAAGACAGTTGAGAGAAGACTTCAAGGATTCATCTTTTATCAAAAATGCCCGTAAAAAAGAAGTGCATTTGAACCTTAAGCTTCAAAGCCAAATCGCGGGGATTTTATTGAGAAAATATATCAACGATTACCCTAATGATATGGATATGAAATACCTCTATGCTACCTTGCTAAAATCTCAAGATGATATAAAAGAGGCAAAAAATATCTTTAAGGAAATTTTTATATCTAATTCTCACCTTGCTAACGCTGCTCGCAAAGAACTATCAGATGATGATATAACAATAAGGGATATTATCAAAAAAGGGCAAAACCTTAATAAGGCTTATCTCTTTAAGGAATCTGAGAAATATTTTAGGGAAGCATTAAACAGAAAAGGAAATGAGGCAAGAGAAGATATCTTAAAAGGGCTTGCCGATAGTCTTTTTAGGCAAAAGAGATACAAAGAGTCTGCGGAATTATACAAGAAAATTAATAATCACTTTTGGTTTGCAAGATCATTATTGAGAACAGGTGATTTAAAGGCTTTTGAGTCTGAATTAAAGACTTTCAAAAAGATTCCAGATTCAAGAATTGGCAATGTTTTAATATCTTACGGCAATAGAAAAAGGAGATCCGGAGATAATGAAGCGGCACTCAAGATTTTCAAGGAGGTATCATCCCGACATGTATCTCTTAAAGAAGAAGCACTATGGGCAACGGGCTGGACCTATTATATGATGAGAGATTATGGCAAGGCATATGATATCTTTTCACAGCTCCACACAGCTTATTCTGATTCAAGATATGCATACTGGAAAGCTAAATCGCTGGAACTATCAGACAATCCAGAACCCTTAAAGGTCTCTATCAAAAAAGATATCAATGAAAGGGACTATTATACCATGCTTTATTTTTTCAAAAATAAAGGCACTATTCCACTAATTACCAATGCACCCTTAAAAATTACTGTATCCTCAACGGCTATGCAAAAGGTGGATATATTAAGAAGGCTTGGATTCAGGAAGGAGGCAGTCAATGAGCTTATTCATCTATCAAAGAAAAATAATGACTTAAACAGCCTGCATCAGATAAGCCTTCAGTTAAAAGAACTTAGCAATTATAAAATGTCAATAAATATGCTTTCAAGAGACTCATATAAGACTGAATTGCATGAGCTTTTCTATCCTCTTGCTTATTGGAAAGAAATTCAAGAGGCTTCAAATATAAATAATATTGACCCCTATTTAATAATATCAGTCATGAGGGAAGAGTCAAGATTCGATGAAGAAGCAAGATCAATTGCTGGAGCTATCGGTCTTATGCAGTTGATGCCTCAGACAGCTTCCAGACTAAATCACGAAATGGGCTTAACTAAAAATCCTCTTAATTTATACAATTCTAAGGTAAATATAATGCTTGGTTCTTATTATCTTAAAAACCTATTAATGGAATTCAAATCGCTACCAGCAGCAATAGCTGCGTACAATGCTGGAGAAAATGCTGTCAGGCAATGGTTGAAAAGCAATAGTTACATATCTGCAGATGAATTTATAGAAGATATACCTTTTGATGAAACCAGAAATTATGTAAAAAAGGTTCTTGTTAGCTATCTGCAGTATCAGCGAACCGTCGCTAACAGTGACCCATCAGCTATAGTAAAAACAATCCTGAATCAATAAGGCATTATCTTTAAAAGTCATAGAATATTGTAATTAAAGGCTGGCATAAATACCTACTGTTTTTGAAGTGAAATGCTTTGCCCGGTTGTAGTGCCATGCCCTTTTTGAGCCATTATCACTGTTTGTTATTGCTAAATAATTTTTTAAAATAGAAATATAATTTCTATTTTCTTTTCTTATAAACAAATATACCGCTTTTTGAATAGTCTTCGTATGAGCTTCTTTTGAGAAGTTCAATATGTTTTTCTGTAAGTACCGTGTCTTTTTTGATGATAATAAGGCCAGGGCTTCCGATAACATCTCTTGATATTATAAAGCTTGGCATCAAGTGTTTTATAGATAGTTCGACTTCTATGATATCTTCAGAGGAAAAGAGGATGGTTTTGTGCTCAACAATTACTGATTCCAAGAGTATAAATAATTCTGGATCAAACTCCTTGCCAAGCATTGACCATATTTTTTTCAGGGCTTCATCAATTTCACTATACCTACTTAACCTCTCAAATCTATCGGCTAATGATATAAGCCTCGAGCCAAGAGGTATCTTTCCTCCTTTGAGTTTATCAGGGAATCCGCTCCCATCATAGTTTTCATGATGATGCCTTATCAGCACCCCAGCTTTATATAAGTCTTCAATCGGGCTTATCGCTAATTGACCTTTGATTGTGTGCTGTATATATTGTTTCATCTCATCTGAAGATAATTCCTCTGGTTCCTTAAAAAGCACAACATCTGAGCTACCTATCTTACCAATATCGTGTAAATTCCCTGCTATGGTGATTATATCAACTTCAGCGGTAGGTAAGGAGGCTTTTTTTGCCATTTCTGTTGAGATAAACGCAACCTTTTCAGAATGGTTGAGGATGCTCTTTGCCCTCAATCCGATTAAATTCCGAAGGCATCCCATCAGTTCTTTGGAGTTTTTCCGGAGCTTTTCATTTAATATTTTGATTTCTTTATCCCTTTTTGAAATGTCTATTGTATGGATTTGCACATAATATTCAAGCTCCTTGCTCCATGTCTGGAGTTCTTCATTTTGCTTCTTCGTAAGCTCTGTAAGTTGTTTATTTTCTTTGATTAGCTTGTATCGTTGTGCAGCTTCTTTGACAATATGTAGAATTTCACTATCATGCCATGGCTTGGTGATATATCTATAGGCACCTGCTTCATTTATAGCATTCATTGCTGCGTTCACATCTGCATAGCCTGTTAAGATAATCCTGATTGTATCAGGATATAATTCTTTTGCCTTCAAAAGAAATTCAGTTCCTGTCATCTCTGGCATACGCTGGTCAGAGATTATCACAGCAAATTCACCTGTGTTGAGTATTTCGAGTCCTTCCTTTCCCGAGGACGCCGTAAAAATCTCAAAATCCTCATCCATAAATAAACGTTTCAATGCCTTGAGGATATTTTCCTCATCATCAACAAAGAGTATATTAAAAATTTCCTGCATGATTTTTGAATTCTTTAATCGTTTTATCTTTCAGTTTGCACTACTTTTAGGACTCAGATTAGAAGCCATAAATGTCAATATAATCCCTTCCTGCTGTTGTATTTCATCCCTAATCAATGTCCCAATTAGCCTTCCATGTATGCCATTTAGGGTCAAACAGCGTTCAGATTCAAGATTATTCTTAACATTCTCTATGAAATTAATAATGTCGTGGGGCAAAAAGGAATTGATATTTTCACCAAGATTGCTCCACCCTATTCCGGCTAAATTAAACCAAGTCTGATTGCTTTGAACCATTATACCATCAAAATCCACACCCATTATGCCTATAGGTATCGCATCAATAATATTCTGAAAATTCCTAAGAACTCTGCTCTTAAATGCAAGCAAATCGGACTTGTCTTTCAAGAGCTGTTTTAATTCTCTATTAACCCTTATCAATTCTTCATTTCGCTCTATCAGAGCTTGAGTAAGTTCGAGGTTTCTTTTATGCAGCAAATATCTATCCACTGCATTAGATATGGTAATTTTTAATTCATCATCATTCCATGGTTTAGGAATCAATTTATATATCTGCCCCTCATTTATAGCCTGCACTACGATAGCAGTATCAGCATAACCAGACAAAACAATTCTTACAGCATCAGGGCTGCGTACAAATGCCTTCCTTAAAAAATCAATACCATTCATGCCCGGCATCCTATAGTCTGAGACAATTATCTGAGGGTCCTCTTTTTGTATTATTTCTAACCCTTGTTCTGCTGATTTAGCTGTAAATATGGTATAGCTTTCATCCATAAAAAGCCTTTTAATAGCCCTTAATACGAATTCTTCATCATCTACAAATAGTATTTTAATGTCTTTCATTTACTTATCCTTGTTTAACTTACAACTGGAATTGAAATAATAAATGTTGTGCCAACCCCTAATTCGCTTTTTACAGTTATATCACCTTCATGTTTGCGAACAATATCATAGGCAATGCTGAGTCCGAGTCCAGTTCCTTCTCCAACGGGCTTTGTTGTAAAAAAGGGATCAAAAATCCTATTAAGTTTATCTTCAGGTATTCCCATCCCTGTATCAGAAATAGAAATATAGATTTTATCAGCATCATTCCATGTTCTGATATTTATCTCTCCACTCCCTTTTATAGCCTGAGCAGCATTGATTAATATATTCATAAATACTTGGTTCAATTGTCCAAGATTGCATATTGTTCTTGGAACATCTCCTAATTCTTTTATAATCACAGCTTTATATTTAAGCTCATTCCATATAATATTAATCGTACTCTCAATGCCAGCATTTATATCTGCCAATTTATATTCTGCCTCATCAACTCTTGAAAAACTCTTTAAATCCTGAACAATACGCTTTATCCTCTGTGCCCCATCAATAGATTCATTAACTAAACTGCTTATATCCTCTATTATATAATCAAACTTGATAGCCCTTCTCTTTTCATTAAGCTTATCAATACTGTCTTTACTTATCTGGATGCCTTTAGGAATAGTATCTAAGACTTCTGTCTGTGCTGAGACAAATTCCTTAATCTTCATAGAATATTTCAATAGGGTATTAAGATTGCTCATGATAAAACCAGTGGGATTATTTATCTCATGTGCAACGCCTGCTGCAAGCTGCCCTATTGATGCCATCTTTTCTTGCTGTAAAATCTGTGATTGGGCTGATTTCAATCTCTCATAAGCAGCTTCTAATTCTTCATGCTTTTTTTCGAGCAGGTGCTGATTATTCTCTAATTGTTTAGTCAGTCTCTTAACATCTGTAATGTCTTGTAGAATAATGGTAGCAGCAGATTTTTTTGTATCCTTAAAGTTATTGATATAATAAATATTATAGTTAAAATATCTCTCGCTTGGATGATAAAATTCTATATCTCTGAAATCATAGATTGTATAAGTAAATCCGCTTTTCTTGAGTACTTCCTGCCATTTCTTGCCCAGCAAATCAGAGAAATGGATATTTGTAATATCTGCTAATCTTTTATTTGTCCTGAGTATAAGATCATTTTCATCAATGAGCAATATAATATCGTTTATACAATCTACCGTTGTCTCCCACTCCTTTTTAGCGTTCTCAATCAAAGAAAGGGTCTGATTGAGTATCGAGTTCTTAATTTGTATTTCCTGATACTTTTTGATATGAAGAAGATTTTGGACTTTTGCATTAATCTCCATTGGATTGAGAGGTTTCGTAATAAAATCTGTCGCACCAGCTTCAAGACATTTCATTTTTAATTGGTAATCATCGGTTACAGTAATTATAATTACAGGGATTGAAGATGTTAGGCGGCTGCCCTTAAGTTTTTTGCAAACCTCTAATCCTTGTATTCCAATCATAAACAGATCAAGAAAGATAATATCGGGCTTAACTTCATTGACCTTTTCTAATGCCTCTTTGCCATCTGAGGCTGTATAACAGAGATATCCAGAACCTGATAAAAAAATGGAAAGAAAGTCCCTTATATATTTATCATCATCAACAATCAAAATCTTGTTTTTCTCTTCTAAATTTTCCATGTTAATAATTTAGCTTTTTTCAGATTTTAAAACCTTTAGCCATTCATCTTTAAGAGTAACGATTCTATTAAATACAGGGCTTCCTTCGTTAGAATCTTTAGAATCAACGCAGAAATAGCCAATCCTTTCAAACTGGTATCTTTCTCCTGCCTTTGCCTGTTTTAAAGAGGGTTCTATACAACAATTTTTTAAAATCTCAATCGAATTAGAATTTATATAATCAATAAAGTCATTACCATCCTCTGTTTCATCAGGATTTTCTTTCGCAAAAAGGTGATTATAAAGACGGACTTCTGCATTAAAAGAATGTGATGCAGATACCCAGTGCAATGTTGATTTGACTTGTCTGCCATCAGGAGACCAGCCGCCTCTTGTCTCAGGGTCATAGGTGCAATGCAATTCGATTACATTGCCATAGTCATCTTTAATAACTTCAACACACTTAATGTAATAAGCATATCTTAGTCTGACCTCTCTGCCTACTGTTAAACGATAAAACTTCTTTAGAGGTTCTTCCATAAAGTCATCTTTTTCTATATATATAACCCTTGAAAATGGAACATCCCTTATCCCCATGCTTGAGTCCTCAGGATTATTGATAGCTTCGAGATATTCAACCTTATTTTCAGGATAGTTAACTATTACCACTTTCAATGGTCTTAATACTGCCATAACTCGCTGTGCTTTTTTATTCAAATCCTTTCTAACACAATGTTCAAGTAAAGCGATATCAACAAGGCTCTCTTTTTTGCCAACCCCAATTCGTTCAGCAAAGTCTCTGATTGATTCAGGTGTATAACCACGTCTTCTCATGCCTGCAAGAGTGGGCATCCTCGGGTCATCCCAGCTCTCGACATTTTTTTCATTGACAAGTCTCAATAGTTTCCTTTTGCTTAAAACAGTATGGCTCAAGTTAAGTCGGGCGAATTCAATCTGCTGAGGATGATAGACATTAAGCTGTTCAATAAACCAGTCATACAATGGACGATGATCCTCATATTCCATTGTGCAAATAGAATGTGTAATTCCCTCTATCGAATCTGATAGTCCATGAGCCCAATCATACATTGGGTATATGCACCACTTATCGCCTGTTCTTTGGTGAGCCTCATTCCTTATACGATACATCACAGGATCTCTCATATTGATATTCCCTGATGACATATCTATCTTAGCCCTTAGAACCCGGCTGCCTTCAGCAAATTCACCATTCTTCATTCTCTCAAGCAGATCAAGGTTTTCTTCTACTGAACGGTTTCGATAAGGGCTTTCTTTTCCTGGTTCCGTTAAAGTGCCTCGATATTGTCTTATTTCATCAGGACTTAAGTCACAAACATATGCCTTGCCATCCTTTATAAGTTGAATTGCCCATTCATAAAGCTGCTCAAAATAATCTGAGGCATAGTAAATTTTATCCCCCCAGTCATAACCTAGCCATTTGACATCTTCTATAATTGCATCTACATACTCTTGTTCTTCCTTGCTTGGATTTGTATCATCAAATCTAAGATTACATTTTCCATTAAATTCCTCTGCAAGACCGAAGTTTAGGCATATAGACTTTGCATGTCCGATATGAAGATAACCATTAGGTTCAGGTGGAAAGCGAGTAATTACCTTGCCGTTGTATTTATTTGTCTTTATATCATTCAAAACAATATCTTTAATAAAATTTGTTGATGATGGGACATGATCCCTCATAATATAAATAATCCTCCTACGATAACTACTGAAATTTAATCATTTCTAATTAGAGTCTATTTATAAACTATGGTTTTCCATTATTGGCATGCCCGAAGCATGCCCTCGAAGGTCGTAATCGAGAGAACTTCGGGGACAAGTTTCATGGGAATGACAGAGAGAATGCAACCTTTCAGTTTATAAACAGAAACTAATAAAGATTATGCTATTCTTGCCGTTGTTATAGAAAATTATATCATAATATGTTTTTCTGATGTTCATTCTTAACAGATGATTGCATAAGTATTGACAACTAACAGATTTTCTATTTTACATTATTGTTCGACAAGGGAGAACTCATTCAAAAGTTTTTTTTCAGCTTCAGTTGTTCCTATTAAAATAAGGATATCATCTGAATTGAGAGGAACATATGGATCGGGACTTATGGTTATTTTTCCATTTGAATTTATAGCTACAACGCTGCATCCTGTCTTTTGTCGAATGGCAGTTTCAAGAAGATTCTGCCCTATCAGGCTATTTGGGACAGGCACACTAAAGACATTCAGTCCCTCCGTGAGCATAAGGACTTTTTCTGGCTTCAGAATATTAATAATTGTATTAACAGCAATCGAAGCATAAGACATAACAATATCTGCACCTGCTTTATGAAGTTTGCTGATGTTTCTATCAAGATTAGCCCTGCTGATTATCTGTATATCAGGTCTAAGCTTCCTACAGTAAATAGTCAGATATATGTTTATATCATCGTCATGGGTGGTGATAAAAACACTCGGAGCTTCATTAATGCCAGCATAAATTAAAGTATTGAGGTCTGCTGCGCTACCGTGAATATACTTTTCCATGTTTTCTATCAAGTCTTTGTTAGTTTCGATGACTCTATAATCCACACCACGGATATTTAAAGCATCTGCTATAGCTTTACCAACCCTGCCTCCTCCGATTATAACAACAGGTGTATCAAAAACATACGAAGTGCCAATAACTTCGTCATATTTATTTAATTGCTCTTCTGAACCAGCCAAGACAAGGACAGTAGATTCATGTATAAAACTATCAGGCAAGGGCACCTTAAAATCACCCCTCTCCCACATTCCTACTACAGTAACGCCTGTTTTACCCCTCAACCTTGTCTCTTTTAAAGACTTGCCTTCTAACTGCGTTCGCATAGCTGGAGCTTCTGCTATTAGCAAATCTCCGAATTTGCCGATTATATTTGCCTTCACATTAGATCCTACAGCGCATCTTGCAAGAGCATTTCCAAGCATTTTTGCAAATTGAAAAACATGAGTTGCTCCAGAAAGCTGAAGTATGTCAACGGAGTCATCTGAATCAGCAGTTGCAACAATTGGAACATTCTTTGTTAGAGACCTAATTGTAAATGTAATATTTGTATTGAGCATATCATTATTATTTACTACAAGCAGTGATGCATCCTGTATTTTTAGATTTCTATAGGTTTCAGGTTCGTCTATCTCTCCAACTACTACCTTATAATTCATGTCATGCAGTTCAATAGCTCGCTGAAGGTCGGCAACTAAAATAGCATAATTATAATTATACTGAATCAGCTTATCAGCAAGGCTGAGTGAAATTGAGTCTGTATTTGTGATAATTACATGCCCTTGCGTATTTAATGGCAAGCTTCTTGGGGTGCGGGCTTTTGCTTGGGCATCAAGCCATGGTGCGTAGAAAAACTGTATGAAGGTAAAAGGAAGCATTACAAGGAGAAAGATAACGCCTGAAAGCAATACAATGACAGAAAATGTCTTTCCAACATCAGATGTGAAGGTTATGTCTCCAAATCCAAGCGTTGTCATAGTCACTAAAGTCCAGTAAACTCCACTCAACCAGCTAAATTGTCTTCCTTCATATTCCATAATATAGTGGAATATAATACTATATGCTGAAACAAGAGCTACTAATATCAATATAAACTTAGAAAGTATTTTGATATTCTTTTTCGCTATGGTATTTCTTAAAAGATAGACAATTTGTGAAGGAATATACTTCATGATTCTATACACTCTACATTATTTGAAAATCAACTACTATATTATATTAACTAAATTTCTGCAACAACTAAAATATACCCAAATACTGATTTAGAATTTTTTAACTCCTTTAATCACAGGTAGAATAGCCGTCTCGGCTGTCATGGTTCGACAAGCTTGTCCTGAGTCTATCGAAGGGCTCATCATGACAGTCACCATGAACATTCGACTGAGTTCATGCCGAAGGCTTATCGAAGGGTCATCTTTCAGGGCAGGCGAGACCTGTCTTCTGCATGCGGACACACAGGCGAGACGCCTGTCCTACCAGTATTTGATATATCCAAATCGGGATTTAGGATATAGCCATAGACGCTGTCATTGCGAGCACCTGAAAGGTGCGACTGCCTCTGCATGCCTATACGCAGACAGAGGCAATCCAACTCCGAAAGATCATTGCGAGTTCAATTGTTCACTTTAAACAAACTTCACAGCAAATTCTGATATGATGACAATTACAAATCCAATTATAAAGGCAAGCATAGGAGCTAAAAACCAATTTCTCAGAGTTTTTTTGATGAATACCATATTTACCGTTCCCATCCCCTTAACTAAACCAACCCCGCTTATCGCACCTATGATGCAATATGTTGTGGATATAGGCATTCCAAGAAATGTGAAAAGCATGACCGAACAACCTGCTCCAAATTGGGCAGCAAATCCTGAATAAGGGTCAAGAGCGGTTATTCCTTTGCCTATAGTTTCTATTACTCGATAACTCAGAAAAAAGGCGCCTAAGAAAATAAAAAGTGCACCAAGCACAAATGCAGGGGTTCTATCGAGTAGTCCTGCATATAATACAGGTCCTAAAACTGTAGCCAGCTCATTAGCTCCTGTATTATATGCAATCAGAAATCCACTCATTATCAATAAAATCCTTAGTGTCCTTTCTATCTTGATAAAAGGGAGTTTTGATAAGGTTCTTTCCATCAAGTTATATGTCAAAAAGGAGAAGAAAAGTGCAATAAAAGGTGAAACCACCCAAGAAAGAATTATTTCACCTAATTTCATATAATTTACAACTGCTTCAGAGGCTGCTCCAGTCCCTGCAAGACTTCCTATTAAAATCTGATGGATGGAAAGAGGCATTTTCCGCCAGTTTGAAAATATGATAATGGAGGCTGATACTACAAAAGATATGCTTAATATAGAAAGATTAACCGAAACAATATCTTTGCCAACTGTATTTATAACCTTCTGTCCATGCAGAAAAACACCCATTAGAACAATAAGTCCAAATAATATAACAGCTTTTTGGAATTTGATGATACCGCATCCAATACATATTCCAAGTGCATTAGAAGTATCGTTTGAACCTATCGCAATCGCAATCAATATGAAGGCTACAATCGGGATTATTTCTAACATTTATAAAAGAATCTCTATAGCAGAATTATCTTAGACTGATTTTTATGATATTCAGGTAATCACTGGCATCTTCAATTATATCGCTTACTTTAATGAG
Organism: Thermodesulfovibrio yellowstonii; assembly: GCA_020724365.1. Classification (GTDB taxonomy): domain Bacteria; phylum Nitrospirota; class Thermodesulfovibrionia; order Thermodesulfovibrionales; family Dissulfurispiraceae; genus DYHD01. Next base: position 24,128 of record DYHD01000021.1, read on the forward strand.
TTGATTTATGAAATCTGAGAGCATCTTTCCTTCCCAATAGCTTTGAACCTCGATATTTTTAAGCTTTTCTATGAGTTCAAATTTGATTTCATCAATTTTTTTCTCATAAATCCTTATTGCAAGACTTTTTTCTCTCAAATCCTCTCCATAAAACATTGAATCAACCGCCTGTAAAAGCATTTCACAGATTTGTGCATTAATATCTGCAATTTCGCAGCAATCAGATTTCACGGCATCCACTTTATAATGAATATGCTTATACTCTAATGCCGCATCTTCGAGCACATCAAAGGCTTCATCTATGATCTCAACAAATCTGAAAATATTTGGTCGCAAAAAAGGCAAAAAAGCACCTTCATAAATTTGTGAAATCAATTCCCTTCTGATGCTGTCAGCTTCTCTTTCTAATTCTGCCACATCAAGCATGAGATTTTGATCGCCTTTCTTGAGGGCATCTTTAAAAAGATGAGAGGCTGTTATCAATGTTTTAATGTGTTTCTTAATGCTCCCTATAACTTCCTGTTCTTTTTTGCTCGTTGAAAAAAACCTTTCAAGCACCATAGTTTCCTCTTGCCCTCATTATTAAAAAGGCATTCATAATGTCCATTAAAGAGACAATACCTACGATTTGCGTATTATCGCAAACAAAAACCCTTGCAATATTGAAATTATCCATTAAGTTAACAGCGTGTTTAATATCCATTGTTCTGTTTACACAAACTACCGGCTTATTTGCTATCTCATGAACCCTTGTTTTATTTAAGTCTAAGTTCTGTTTAATAGCTTTAAATACAATATCTCTCACTGTTATCACCCCAAAAACATCGCCATCTTCTTTGGGAGTAACTACAAGTGACCTTAGCCTTTTATCAATCATTTTTTCAATAGCATCAAATAATGATGCGTTTGCATCGATGAATTCAATTTTTTTGACCATTATCTCTTCGACTTTCATATATCACCTCTAATTTTGTTAGTAAAAAAAATAAAACGAATGGAGCCTGTCTAAAAACTCGCATGTTGTCATTGTCCGGCTTGACCGGACAATCCAGAACCTATTGAAAAGACTGGATTCCCCGATCAAGTCGGGGAATGACAGTCGAGTGAAATCGTAGTTTTTAGACAAGCTCAGTGTCCCTATAAAGAACCTGCATTTGTATGAAAAGCTTAGCTGAAATATTTCATATATATATTCTAATAATTCTATCATACTATTCATTATCATTTTCATTAATTGTCTGGGTTATCCTCAAAGATAAAAATTGCCGATATCTTTTTTGAGCAATCATTATTGCTTGACTGTGATATTTTGTCTTCTGTATGCTAACTGAATGCAAAAAAAAATCTTAAAAGCATTTGAAGACAGTATAGATATAAAAAGAAGATTTGTTTCTGAATATGTTGATCTCATTATTGAGGTCTCCCGTTTAATTGCTGACTCATTCAATGATGGCAAGAAGTTAATAGTCTTCGGCAACGGAGGTAGTGCTTGCGATGCCTCACATATTGCAGCAGAATTCGTAAATCGTTTCAAAAGAGACCGTCCAGGACTTCCAGCTATTTGCCTGAATACGGATATGGCTGTTATCACTTCAATTGCAAATGATTATGATTTCTCAGAAATCTTTGCCCGACAGGTAAAGACATTAGCTGAACAAGGCGATATTATAATTGCTATCAGCACAAGTGGAAACTCAAAAAACATACTCAAGGCAGTTGATGTTGCAAAGAAAAAGGGGATTAAGATTATTGCCCTTACAGGTTTGAAAGGAGATCGATTCGCAAAGAAAAGCGATTATGCATTTGTTGTCCCTTCTGATGATACTCCAAGGATACAAGAAACCCATATTACGCTTGCTCATGTTATATGTCAGTTGGTTGAGGAGATACTCTTTGAAGCTCCAAGCAAATCGGGGCTTTTGAACATCTTTCAGAATAAAAAGTCTTCTATAGCATGAAAATCTTAGGAATAGACCCAGGAAGCATTAACTGCGGTTATGGTTTAATCCAAAAATCTGAGGCAAAAAATAGCATTAAATATCTTTCATCAGGCAGGATAGTTGTATCTACTAAAAAAAATATTTATATAAGGATGAAAGAGCTGTATATATCCCTATCCGATGTAATTTCTGAATATAAGCCTGATGAAATAGTTATAGAAAAAATATTTTTTGCAAAAGGCACTAAAGCTGCACTAAGCTTAGGATACACAAGAGGTGTTGTGATGCTCTCAGCTGCAATGACTGAACTGCCTATTTATGAATACAGTCCTCTCGAGGTAAAAAAGGCTGTTGTAGGCTATGGAAGAGCTGACAAAAGTCAGGTTCAAAAAATGGTTAGAGAGATTTTATCTATACAACACCCTCTTTCCCCTGATAGTGCTGATGCCATTGCCCTTGCCCTATGCCATTTGAATAGTAAAATAGTATATAGTGAATAATATTTAGTGGAAAATCAGAAATAGACTTGGTAGGTTTAACTTTGCAAACTTAAACCCATGATTTTATCTTTTTAAAAAATATAAAGGTTTAGGCTGAAAGCCCGAGCCCGCATAAGTGAAAAAATGATTGCATCTCTGCGTGGTAAGCTTATATCTAAAAAGCCTGATAGCATAATAGTTGATGTAAATGGTGTTGGCTACCTTGTCTATGTTCCGATAAGCATTTTGCCCTTTATAAAGGATATTAATGAAGAAATCTTTTTGCATATTTACACTAATGTGCGTGATGATGCTATTATGCTTTATGGATTTGCTACTGAAGAAGAAAAGAGGATTTTTTCTACACTAATTAATATTTCAGGCATAGGTCCCAAAATAGCCTTGAATATCCTTTCAACTATTTCTTCTTCAAATTTTCATAAAGCTATTTATAATGAAGATGTAACCTTCCTCTGCAGGGTGCCGGGTCTCGGCAAAAAGACAGCTCAGAGGCTCATTCTCGAACTTAGAGAGAAGTTGCCTGCTATAATAAAGGAAGATAAAGAGCCTATCTTTGACGATACCTTGTCTGCACTGGTAAATCTTGGTTATAAAAAGAATATCGCTCAGGAAGCCCTTGAAACCGCATATAATAAAGGAAACAGAGATATTGAAAGCCTACTAAAAGAAGCTTTAAAATATCTTACAAAGGAATGAATCATAAGATGAATACTAATAGAAAGATTATCAAATATGCGAATTGAAGACAAAGATATAAATCCTCTATCACCCGAGCCATCTCAGGAAGAATTGTCTTATGAGCTAAATCTTAGACCCCGCACACTTGATGAATTTATTGGACAAAGCAGAATAAAAGAAAACCTGAAGGTCTTTATTGCCGCTGCCTGTATGAGGAAGGAGTCTTTAGACCATGTCCTTTTTTGTGGCCCTCCAGGACTTGGCAAGACCACCCTTTCTACAATCATAGCTAATGAGCTTTTAGTTAATATAAAGACAACCTCTGGGCCTGTGCTTGAGAGGGCTGGAGATCTCGCTGCTATACTTACAAATCTTTCTGAAAGGGATATACTTTTTATTGACGAGATCCATCGGACTCCAAGGGTGGTGGAAGAAATACTTTATCCTGCTATGGAAGATTTTAATCTTGATATAATAATAGGACAAGGACCTAATGCAAGGACACTTAAATTAAAACTCCCAAAGTTCACCCTTATTGGAGCTACAACAAGAACAGGACTACTTACATCTCCACTTAGAGACAGGTTTGGCGTAATCTTCAGGCTCGATTTTTATATGCCTGATGAATTAAAAGAGATAGTTATCCGTTCATCCCGATTGCTCAATATAAAGATAGAGGAGAAAGCTGCACAGGAGATAGCAATGAGGGCAAGGGGCACTCCTCGGATTGCCAACCGCCTATTGAAAAGAATAAGGGATTTTGCACAGGTAAGAGGTAATGGTTTTATTGACATGGATATAACGAGAGAATCATTGACAGCTCTTGAGGTTGATAGTTGCGGGCTTGATGAGCTGGATAGAAAATTTCTATTAACACTGATAGAAAAATTTGGTGGAGGTCCTGTTGGGATAGATACAGTTGCAGCAGCCCTAAGGGAAGACAAAGAGACACTCGAAGATGTGTATGAACCTTATTTGCTCCAAGAAGGTTTCTTGGAAAGAACTCCGAGGGGGAGGCTTGCTACAGGACTTGCTTATAAGCACTTAGGGAAAATACTGCCTCAGAGATTGTTTTAGCTCAAATCCGTATGAGTCTTTGACTCACAAGTGTAACTATAAATAATTATATGGGGGTAAGATAAAGCATGAATTCATTTAAATCATTTTTTTTAATAATATCTTTAATTTTATTTATTATTGTTTCCTGTGAAAAAAAAGATTCAACAACTACAACGCAGGCAAAGAAAATCACTATCATTACAAGCCTCTTCCCCATCTACGATTTTACAAGAGAAATAACAAAGGATAAGGCAAATATTGCCTTGCTTATGCCACCAGGCACAGAGCCCCATGGTTTTGATCCAAGGCCAAGTGATATAGCCGCTTTACATAATGCTGACATCTTCATTTATACGAATGTTCATATGGAACCGTGGGTTGGTGATATCTTAAAAAGTATTAGAAATGAAAAATTGCTTATTATAGATTCAAGTAAGGGTGTAAAGTTTTTAAGTGAAAAAGGCAACCACGTACATGATAAAAAACATAAACATGGTGCATTCGATCCCCATATATGGCTCGATTTCTCCAATGCTATGCTTATGATTGACAATATTTTAGAAGGTTTAATTGAAAAGGATGCTCCCAATGCTGATTTTTATAAAAAAAATGCTGAGCAGTATAAGGCAAGACTGGCTGCATTGGATGAGAAATTTCAAAAAACGCTGACATCATGCAAGAAGAATATATTTGTAAGTGGTGGACACCTTAGTTTTTCTTATCTTGCCAAAAGATACAACTTGGTTTATTTTTCAGTATATGAAAGCTTATCGCCAGACGCTGAACCAACCCCTAAACAACTCGCAAAGATTATCAGGATTATGCAACAAAACGACTTAAAGTATATATTCTATGAAGAACTTATAAAGCCTCGTATAGCAGAGACTATTTCAAAAGAGACTGGTAGTAATATTTTGATGTTACACGCTTCTCACAATATCTCAAGAGATGAATTTGCATCAGGTGCTTCATTCATCTCTCTTATGGAAAAAAATCTTGAAAATTTAAGGATAGCCCTTCAATGTCAGTAGAAATAATCACTGCTGAAGATATTACAGTTAGATATAACTTTATTGATGTCTTGAGCCACCTGAGTTTTACTGTAAAGAGAAGCGATTATATAGGACTTGTGGGACCTAATGGTTCAGGGAAGTCCACTCTAATAAGAACTATTCTGGGCTTTCTGAAACCTGCATCTGGTCATATAAAAGTTTTTGGGCATAACCCTATTGAACTACCTAATTGGGATAAAATCGGCTATCTGCCTCAAAAGATGAGTTCTTTCAACCCAAACTTTCCCACCGCTGTTGAAGAAATAGTTGCACTCGGACTTTTATCTAAAAAAAGATTCCCTAAAAGAATAACAAGGCAGGATAATATCTCGATAAACATGGCTATGGAACTTCTCAATATAACCGATCTCAGAAAAAGATTGTTTGGCAGCCTATCACGAGGTCAGCAACAGCGAGTTTTAGCTGCAAGAACTATTGTGAATGAGCCCGAACTACTTATCCTTGATGAGCCCACTACGGCATTCGACCCCGAGATAAGGGAAAGTTTTTTCTCTCTAATGCAAGAATTCAATAGGAATAAAGGAGTAACTATTATACTTGTTACCCATGACATTGGTAGTATTGGTAAATATGCATTTAAGCTTTTTTATCTTGATAAAAAAATTATCTTTTACGGCAATTTTGATGAATTTTGCAGGTCCGAAAAAATGTCTCAATATTTTGGAACTTCATCTCAACATATAATTTGCCATAAACATGACTAAATAATCATGGAAATAATTGAATTTCTTGGTTATGGTTTTATGCATAGAGCTTTGATAGCAGGTTCTTTCATAGCTCTTACATCTTCAGTTCTTGGAGTACA
>DYHD01000022.1 GCA_020724365.1 Thermodesulfovibrio yellowstonii
AAATGCAAACATAACAGGGGTTAACTTTAGTGCTAACAGGGTGAGATAACAAATCTGGGTTTAATAGGACAGAAAAATGCAATAGCACTTTTCTGTCCTATTACCTATAAATTATAAGTTATAAGCCTTTTCACCATGCTGGCTCTCATCAAGCCCATTAATCTCCTCTTCTACATCAACTCTCAGACCAGTGATAGCTTTGATGACCATTAAGATTATAAAGGTTGCAATAGATGTATAGACTATAGTTGTTACCACAGCTATTATCTGTGTAGTCAACTGCCCTGCATTTCCATAAAGAAGCCCTTTGCCTGCTTCATTTATTGATGGGTCAGCAAAGACACCAGTCAGTATTGCACCAATAATACCAGCTATACCATGAATACCGAATGCATCAAGTGCGTCATCATAACCAAATTTTGGTTTTAAAGATGCTACTGCAAAGTAAGGCAACACCCCTGATATTACACCTATAATGATAGCACCTGATATATTGACAAACCCTGCAGCAGGCGTGATAGCCACAAGCCCTGCAATTGCGCCCGATGCAAGACCAAGGATAGTAGGTTTTTTATGATGAATCCACTCAGTAAACATCCAGCTCACTGCAGCAACTGCAGCAGCAGTGTTGGTATTGATGAAAGCTGCTCCTGCAATTCCATTTGCTGCTAAAGCAGAACCAGCATTAAAGCCAAACCATCCAAACCAAAGTAATCCTGTTCCAATTACAGTTAGTGTGAGATTGTTTGGTAATAGAACTGGTTCACGCCTTTTGCCTAACATAATAGCACCAATAAGTCCAGCAAAACCAGCATTTATATGAACAACAGTCCCTCCTGCAAAATCTAATGCCCCGAGCTTAGCTAAAAATCCATTTCCCCATACCCAATGAGCAACAGGTAAATAGACGATAGTCATCCAAATAATCACAAACAATATCCATGCTGAGAATTTCATCCTTTCTATAAACGAACCACTTGCAAGTGCAACTGTGATTGCTGCAAAAGTCAACTGGAAAACCACGAAGACCATTTCAGGAATAGTGTTTGACAAACTATTACTCGTTACCCCTTTTAGAAAGAGCTTTTCAAAATTGCCTATTATCCCGCCAATGTCGGTTCCAAATGCAAGGGTATAACCATAAATAACCCATAAGAAACTGACTATACAATATGTGACAAAGGACATTGCCATAGTATTTAGGGTATCTTTCCGTTTTGCCATGCTACCATAAAAAAGGGCAAGACCTGGAAGGGTCATAAGCATAACAAGTCCTGTCGCCATTATCATCCATGCAGTATCCCCAGCATCCAGTTTTGGCTCAGGCGGAGCAGGTTTAGCCTGTTCAACCACTTCAGAAGGATGCTCCAACGACACTTTCTCTTCAGCAAAAGCAGCAAAACTGAAAAGAACTAAAAATATTATTATTAATCCAATCAATCTTTTCATACCAACCTCCATTACCTTATTCCCAATTTAGAAATTGAGCGTCAGATTAACTCCTCCATATAGAATATTTTTCTTGCCGTCATCGCTTACTCTTCTAATAGCCTCCTTTGCATCGCTGCTAAGTGGAAATGAATATGCTATTTTAGGTGTGAGCGAAATATTTTTATGAACGGGTATAGTAACTGATGCTGAAAGCTCAGCATTATAAAAATTTGTGAACCTTTTTCCGTCATCATCAAAACCCATAACCTTGTTTCTGATGTTATATCCTGCAGTAGCTCCCAGTTTCAGTCCAATATCCTTATAAACAGGGAATGTATGACCAACTGCAACAACTATAAAGGCTCCATTGCCCTCGTCATAGTCATAATATACTGTAAGAGAAGGGTTAAGTAACATATCATAAGAAGCCGAGATGAATAATTCCTGTGTATCATTTGCACCTTCAAGGGCATAATATATATAACCGCCTGTCAGAGTGAGTTTATTTATCGAGTGTGTATATGTAAGCGTGATATCAGTCTCTGTTATTTTTCCATGTCCGCTTTCGCTGCCACTTGTTACCTCAAATCTATCACTGTCATAATTTGACCAAATATTCACTCCAAAAGCCCCATAATTAATTCCTACAGAAGGCTGAATAACCCAACTGTTACTAAGTTTCTGTCCTCTCCATACATAATTGCTCATTGCATCCATAGATGCATATCCACTTTTTTTAATATCATCAGCGTAAATCCCTGTAGCAGATATGCTTAAAATCAAAACTACCATTAAAAAAACTTTTGTTATCTTCATTTTTGAACCTCCTTATTTTTTTGCAGGAACCCTGCTTTTACAGTTTGATAATCTTAAACAAAATTTACTAACCATCCTTTTCTTCTATAGATACCTCCTTTTTAATGTTATATTTTCTGATTTTATAGCCAATCATCCTCTCAGTTATTCCCAGCTTTTTTGCTGCCTTAGCCATTACCCAGCTACAATCTTTCAAGGCATCAATAATTTCCTTTCTTTCAATTTCCTGAATCTTGTCTTTTAGTGAATCCATATCGTTCTTCCTTATCATTAAGAGTAGCTAAATTCATGCCACCTTAAAAGTCTTTGATATTAAAAGATTTATTGTCTGATTTAAGCCTACATTTTTGTATGCAAATACAAAAATGTAGGCTTATTCTGAGATAAGAACGGTCTGACTCAGGAATAATAATCATACATTAGTTTTTTTATAATGGGGGAATAATTGTTTTTGAGGGAACTTAATCAAGACTTTTTGAAACGGATTGGGTGGCGAGATGAAGTTGATTTTACCCCATTGTTGTATTAAATGGAAGAAAATATCGGATAAGGCATTGCAAATGCTTGATCAAAACTAACCAAACAAGTCTCACAGGGCTTCATTTTTAGTGAATCCCTGTGTATATACAAAAACTGCTATCAAATCAAGAGATGTCGAGCTTGTCTAAAAACTCGCATGTTGTTATTGTCCAGCTTGACCGGACAATCCAGAACCTATTGAAAAGACTGGATTCCCCGATCAAGTCGGGGAATGACAGTCGAGTGAAATCGTAGTTTTTAGACAGGCTCTGTCCCCCATTAGAAAATTGGATGGGAAATGACGGGCTTGTTTTCTAACGGGGTCAATGTATTATAGCCATGAAACAAGGTGACCCTTGCTTTTCAAACCCTTCTATTGTCTATGACCCTTTTTGCCTTTCCTTCGAATCTTTTGAGGATATTTCTTTCAACAAGATTTATATCAACAGAGATGCCAATCTCATTATAAAGCCTTTTTTTAATCGTATCTACAAGCTCCCTCTGTTTTTTTATTTGATCAAAAAAAATTGTCTCAGAAACCTCTACGAGAACCTTCAGATTGTCTTCCGCTCCTTTTCTTTCTATTACTATCTGATAATGTGGTTCTGTCCCTTCTATATCAATTAATACTGACTCGATTTGAGATGGAAAGATGTTTATACCTCTAATCTTTATCATATCGTCTGTTCTTCCAATAACCTTGCTCATCCTTCTAAATGTTCTGCCGCATGAGCATGGTTCAGAAATCAAACTGGTTAAGTCACGGGTTCTAAATCTTATAACGGGCATAGCTTCACGAGTAAGTGTGGTAATAACAAGCTCTCCTGTATTACCTTCTGAAACTGGTTCAAGAGTTTCTGGGTCTATAACCTCGACTAAGAAGTGGTCTTCGTTAATATGGAGACCTTTCCTTTCGATGCATTCACCAGCTACACCTGGACCCATGACCTCACTAAGTCCATAATTATCAGTTGAGATAATCTTAAGTTTATTCTCAAGCTCATTTCTCATTGCTTCAGACCATTGTTCGGCACCGAAAAGACCATATTTTAATGATAGAGAATTTACATTTATTCCCATTTCTTGTATAGCATCAGCTATCATGAGCCCAAAACTTGGTGTGCAGATTAAAACAGTCGTCTTGAAATCCTTCATAATCTTAACTTGTCTCTGCATATTCCCACTTGATACTGGAATGACTGACGCTCCTATCCTTTCTGCTCCATAGTGAAGACCAAGGGCACCTGTAAAAAGTCCGTAATCGAAGGCAATCTGAACAATATCACTCTGAGAAACGCCACCAGCAGTCAATATCCTTGCGACAAGATTAGACCATGCCTTGATATCATTTCTTGTATAGCCAACAACTGTAGGCATACCTGTAGTTCCAGAGGAAGCTTGAAGTCTTACAATTTCTCTCAATGGAACTGAAAAAAAACCATAAGGATAACTATCCCTAAGGTCTTCTTTAGTTGTAAATGGAAGTTTCCTGAGGTCTTGCAGAGAAAGAAAACTATCAGGGTCTATTTTAAGTTCGTCAAATCTCTTTCTATAAAAAGGCACATTCATATATACTCTTAAAAGGTTTGCTTGCAATCTCTCAAGTTGTAGTTGTTCGAGTTGTTCCCTGCTCATACACTCATTAACTGCTTCCCAATACATACTCTCCTCCTCATTATATAAAAATGATGATTTCCTTTAAACAAAATATCATGATTAGTAAATTAGGTTTTTATTTTACATAATTTTCATTAAAATTGCTCCAAACAAGCAAATCCCAAATCCCGATATAGAACTTTTTAAACATCCCTAATCTAATAGGATAGCCGTCTCGGCTGTCATGGTTCGACAAGCTCACCATGACAAGTTCACCATGACAGTCACCATGACAGTCACCCCTGAGCATTCTACTGAGTCACACCGAAGGCTTATCGAAGTATCATCTTTCAGGACAGGCAGGCATCTATCCTATTTGTCTAAATTAGGATTTAGGCAAAAATGTCATGTAGAAATCAATAGAGTATTAAGGAAGTTATTTTGGGCAGGTGCGATGTTGTATAATAAATTAAAAAGCTTCTAAAAAGTTATTTTTCGGAAAAATAGCTTGTTTTTAGATTTTTATGAGAGATGAGATAAAAAATATTATAGTCAAAACTCATGACTTTTTAATAAACTCACGCTTGACTCTGGCAGTCGCGGAATCATGCACAGGGGGTCTTATATCTAGCTTCCTGACTGACATTGAAGGAGCGAGCGGTTTCTTCAAGGGCGGGATAGTATGTTATTGGACGGAATCGAAGATAGATGTTTTAGGTATTATGCCAGAAACAATAACATTGCATGGTGCGGTCAGTAGTGTGACAGCTATAGAAATGGCTGAAAGGGTTAGGCAGCTTTTTAGTGCTGATTATGCACTCTCAATCACTGGTAATCTCGGTCCTACCGCAATTGAGGGTAAGGCTAAAGGTCTTATTTATATTGGGGTCTCAAAAAAAGGACAGACAAAAGTCCAACAACTTATTCTTACTGGAAATAGGATTGAAAATAAAGAAGTTGCAGCCTTATCTGCCCTAAAATTTCTGATCGGGTTAAAATAATCTCATGAAAAAGCAAGCAGAGACAGTGCCTGAATATATCAAAAAAGAAATAGAAAGATTAATAAAAGATCTTAATTATCATTGTTATCGTTATTATGTTCTTGATTCACCCGTGATATCTGATGAAGAATATGACCATCTTTACCGTAAACTTGTAGAACTCGAAAACACTTATAACTATATTTTGCCCGATTCGCCTACCCAAAGGATAGGTGCTCCACCATTGGACAAATTCGATAAGGTTTCACATTCAGAGCCGATGCTTTCTCTTGATAATGCCTTTTCACATAATGAACTGATAGAGTTCGATAGGAGAATCAAGAGACTACTCGAAACTAATAATGATATACAATACACCGTTGAGCCTAAATATGATGGACTCGCTATCGAGCTTACTTATATAAATGGTTTTCTTGCAAAGGCTTCAACAAGAGGCGATGGATACATAGGAGAGGATGTTACACAAAATATAAAGACTATAAGATCAGTTCCTATAAAGATAGAATCTTCTGCGGAAGTCCCAGAATATATAGATATTCGAGGAGAAATATATATGTATTTGAAGGATTTCAATAAACTTAATAAAAATAGAGAAGAAAGTGGGGAGGCATTGTTTGCCAATCCTCGTAATGCAGCAGCTGGTTCTGTGAGGCAGCTTGACCCTGCAATTACTATTGCTCGGAAACTTCATCTTGCATGTTATGGAATTGGTAAGGTCAGTGGCAAGGATTTTAAAAAACAAGAAGAACTAATACAATGGCTGAAAAATGCAAGATTCCCGACCCCTGCGATTTTGAGAACTGTAACTGGTATTGAGGAAGCTATTCGTGCAATTGATGAGATTTCAAGCAAAAGAACAGTTTTTCCATTTGAGACAGATGGTGCCGTTATAAAAGTTAATGATTTTGAACTACAAAAAATACTCGGATATAAGACAAGGGAGCCTAGATGGGCTATTGCCTTTAAGTTTCAAGCACATCAAGGAGTTACAAGACTAATAGAGATAAAAGGCAGTGTCGGCAGGACAGGTGTAATAACGCCTTATGCAATACTTGAACCGCTCCGGTTAGGGGGCGTTACCGTATCTCGTTCAACTCTGCATAATTGGGATGAGATTGAGAGAAAAGACATAAGAGAAGGGGATTATATCGTTGTTGAGCGTGCAGGAGATGTTATACCCCATATAATTATGCCTTTAAAGGAGAGGAGAACTGGCAGAGAAAGGCTGATTCAAAGACCTAATAAATGTCCTGCATGTGATTCTGGAGTAATGAGGGAGGAGGGAGAGGTTGCTATTAGGTGTGTATCTCTTGATTGTCCTGCCCAAATACAGGAACGTTTAATCCATTTTGCTTCAAGAGGCGCTATGAATATTGATGGATTGGGTGAAAGGAATGTTAATCTCTTGTACTCAAATGGGTTAATAAAACATTTTGAGGATATTTATAAATTAAAAAAAGAGCCACTCCTTAAGCTGCCACGATTTGCTGAAAAATCTGCTCAAAACCTTATAGATGCTATAGAAAAAAGCAAGAATGCACAATTGAGCAAATTCCTTTTTGCTCTCGGTATTCCCCATGTTGGTGAGTATGCTGCTCGAATGCTTGCTGAAAGATTCTCTAAGCTTGAGGATTTATATAATGTAAAAGCAGAAACCATTTTAAATATCAAACAGATGGGCGATAAGCTTTCTAATGCTATTTCAGGATTTTTTAATGACTCAAAGAATCTTCAGACTCTTGAATTATTGAAAGAGCTTGGCATTAAATTGACAAATCCTGATTTTAAGGATGATAAAGATACCAAGAAACCGCTTCACGGCTTGATTTTTTTAATTACAGGCACTGTTTCTATTCCAAGAAAAGAGCTTCAGGATATTATAATTAAACTCGGCGGGCATGTAGCATCATCCATCAGCCATAAAATAGATTATTTGATAGCAGGGCAAGATCCTGGCAGTAAATTGAATAAAGCAAAGTCATTGAATCTTAAAATTATCAGTTATGAAGATTTCTTAAGCATGATCTCAAAATGAATTATAGCCCAAATATAACTATGAAAAAGCACAATGTTATGGTGAGCCTTTCGATAGACTCAGGGTGACAGCTTTTCAATCTGTTATAATCTTTTCGCTGAAATTGGATATAGGCTTTCTTGTTGAATTGCTTTCTCTTATGTTAATGTATCTTAAAATCTAAGGAGGCTGTTTATGATTAAAATTGTTTTAAGTTTTATCCTGACCTTTCTACTGGTGCCTGCATACTCTTACAGCTTTAGTGAAAAAGGACAGGAATGCTCAAAGTGCCATAAATTTACATCAGCAGAGGCTTCTACTCTTTTGAAGGATCTCGTACCTAATCTAAAGGTCTTGAATGTCAAGATGGCCCCGGTAAAGGGGTTATGGGAGATTGTCATTGAGAGTAATAACAAAAAAGGCATTGCCTATGTGGATTTTTCAAAGAAATATTTCGTTTCTGGCTCCCTTATCGCGATTAAAGAGAAGAAAAATCTTACTCAAGAGAGGTTTGAAGATATTAATCGTGTAGATGTCTCTCAAATACCTCTTGCTGACGCTATTGTTGCAGGAAGCAGGACTGCTAAACATAAAGTGATTGTATTCACTGACCCTGATTGTTCTTTCTGTAAAAAGCTTCACGCCGAGATTAAGAAAGTAGTTTCTGAAAGAAAGGATATAGCTTTTTATATGAAGATGTTCCCTCTTAAGATCCATCCCGAGGCATATGAGAAATCAAAAGCGATTGTTTGCGAAAAGTCTTTGGATCTCCTTGAAAATGCCTTTGAGAAAAAAGCATTACCAAAAGCCAAGTGTGAAACAACAGCTATTGATGAAAATATAAAGCTTGCTGAGAAACTTGGGATATCAGGCACGCCAGCTATTATAATGCCTGATGGAAGGCTCATATCTGGGTATAGAGATGCAAAAACTCTTAAGGAATTGGTAGATAAGAAATAAATTAAAGACGTTCATGCCTAATTTATCGGCATGAACGTCTTTTAAATTTGATGTTATTCTATCAATGCATTCCAATCTTTCGCAAAAAACTCAAGCCCTTTATTTGTTAGTTCATGATATATATTATATTGCTGCCATTTCTGATCAATATCAATTCTTTCAAATGGGATAGTGCCAAGTCCTTTTGTGCCATATAGATAAGATGGTTCAGGGATTTTAAACCCTATCTCAGCCCATTCCTTTAATATCTTAAATGGAGCTGTGATTATGTCTGCTCCGACCCAAATTGAACATAGAAAATGATCAATGTTTCTGATGCTCGCAGATAAAACCTCTACATGACCATCTCCTTGCTGATACATTTTTAATATATTTGAGATCAGATCCATGCCATTGATTCCCCTATCGTCAAGCCTTCCTACAAAAGGCGATATGAAGATATCTCCCTTCAAGGCTCCTTTTGTAGCTGAATATACTGCCGCTGCTTGCTCTTCACTAAAACAAAGGGTCATATTTAATCTTATGCTATCGCTAACTGCTCTCTCTGCAGCTTTTAGTCCCTCTTTAGTGATAGGAATTTTAATATGTGCATTAGGAATCCAAGAAAACATTTCTTTTGCCTCAGATACCATTGCCTCTGCAGTTGTTGATGTATCAGAATAGACTTCTATGGATACAGAACCTTTAGGTATTAATTCAGATATTTGCTTAACCACATCTTGATAGAATTCAATAACTTCTTTTTTGCTGAACTTGATACCCTTTCTTATTCTCTCTTGTGCTGATGGATTTTTTGATATAAGTGTGGGGTTAGTTGTCTGACCGTCAAGAAATCCCAATAATTTAATAGCCTCCTTTGTCTCTATGGGGTCGCCTCCATCGAGGAATATTTTTGTCTTAAGATTTTCGGGTCTCATGAAATCTCCTTCTTTAAAGTATAAGGGTTAAACTTTAATTAAGATTAAAAGAGTTTGTCAAGATTTTAAAAAGGATACTATTCCTCGCATCGCTCGAAATGACAAAGTGAGGGGTTTGGAATGACTACGGATTAAGGTATTGACATAGACTCAGTGGATTATTTACTATGTTCACATGCCAACAATAGCAGGGGCTGTTATAGAAAATAATCCTGTTTTTTATTTTCATTTTTGGGAGGATTTATGAACAAAGATTTTCTTCAACCTGGTTTAATACATGAATTTAAGTATGTAATACCTGAAAATAAGACAGTGCCTTATCTTTACTCTGAATCGCCCGAATTTAATCTCATGCCTAAGGTTTTTGCAACGGGGTTTATGGTTGGGCTTTTTGAATGGGCATGTATCCAAGCTATAAATCCATATTTGGACTGGCCTAATGAACAGACAGTTGGAATTCATATCAATGTAAGCCATATTGCAGCTACACCACCTGGTTTAACTGTTACTGTTAGGGTGAAATTAGAAAAAGTAGAGGGTCGTAAGCTTATATTCTCAATAGTAGCAGAAGATGATGTTGAGAAGATCTCCGAAGGTGTCCATGAAAGGTTTATCATCAATGCCTTAAAATTTAATGAAAGATTAAAAGTTAAGATTCCAAAATAGTTGATCCAACCAAATCCTGATTTTCATCTCTAAGGCTATTCCCTGACTTGATCGAAGAATAATATTATAATCTAAATCTAAATTGAGCGATTCTTTTTGTTCAATCTTTAGTAGGATAGGCGAGACGCTTGTCCTGTATTTATCAATAGATTCCATCAAATTCAGGTTAAAAAATTGCTCAATTTAGGTATAATATAAACAGATTCTAATTTTGAGGGGTATCTATGGATGCAATAGTTATATATATAACAGTTTCTGATGAAAACGAGGCGGTAAATATCTCAAAGACACTCGTTGATGAGAGGCTTGCTGGTTGTATAAATATTGTCAAAGGTATCCGTTCTATCTACAAGTGGGAAGGTAAGATAGAAGACGAACCAGAGGTTTTACTAATACTCAAATCAAGACATCATCTTTTTAAAAGGCTTAAAAACCGTGTAAAAGAACTCCATAGTTATTCAGTCCCTGAGATAATAGCTTTGCCTGTTATCGGAGGTTCTGATGACTATTTAAGATGGCTTGAAGATGTAACATTAGCTGATTAATGATAATTTCATTGAAAAACTGCTTATGCTGAAATTATACACAAAGGGTTTAAATTATGAAAGAAGAACTATATATGAGTATAATCTGTAAAGAATTCTGCAAATTCTATAAAGAAGGCAAGGAAGAGATGCGTTGCGGCGGCTATGAACTACTGAGGAATAACCTTACTTTCGGTGAACTCTTAGAGCTTTCAAGATGTTTAATAGGTGAAACCCGCATGTCTCAAAGAGACACAAAAGGGAATGACAAAATAGAGGTATTTTCTGAGCAATATGCTTTAAATGAGAACCTTACTAATTTTGTCTGCAATAGGTGTGAATTTCAAATAAATGGATGTGATTTCAGAGATGGTCTTGCAACCCCTCCGTGTGGCGGTTATATTTTTATTAGTAGGCTTATGGGATATTTTAAAGATACTCATGGTGGGAATTGATATGAGATTTACCTATATTTTCTATTGTATTTATTTCGCTGCTTTTTCCATTTTCTCTTTACATGATTTCCAAAATGCATTTAAAGCTTCATCAGCTATCGAATAGGGATCTTTTTTTTCATTTATAGCCTTATTATAAAGATTTTCAAGACTATGTTTTTTTTCAAAAAACAAGTCTATATCTTCTCTAATCTTTCGCTCAATCAATCTTTTTATTTCCAATATGTTTTTCTTTCTTTTCTCCTCGATAAGGGTCTTATTTTGTTTACAAAATAGGGTATGTTCGTTTATTTTCTCGATTAACTCCTCACAGCCTTGATTCGTTAAAGCAATAGTCTTAACTATAGGAGGCATCCAAGACTTCTTATTTGAAAATTGATGAATCATCTTCTCAATAGTACTAACATATCTGGCTGTATCAGGCTGGTCAGCTTTATTGATGACAAAAATATCAGCTACTTCCATAATGCCTGCCTTGAGCGCCTGTATCTCATCGCCGAAGCCCGAAGATAGTACAACTATAGCTGTATCCGCGACATTTATTATTTCAACCTCGTCTTGACCAACACCTACAGTTTCAATAATAATAATGTCATAACCCACAGCATCCAAAAGCCGTGCAACATTCATGGTAGCCTGTGAAATTCCTCCGAGAGTTCCACGAGAGCTGAGGCTTCTAATAAAAATATTTTTCTCTGGAAAAAGATGTGCCATACGAATACGGTCACCAAGAAGTGAGCCTCCTGATATGGGGCTTGAAGGGTCAACTGCAAGTATGCCTATGGAATGATTTTTCCTACAATATATTTTTGCAAGCTGTGCTACCAAAGTGCTTTTTCCGACACCCGGCGGTCCTGTAATCCCAATAATTTTAGCTTTCCCAGTTAGTGGATATATATATTTCAATATATCGAGAAATCCATGTGATTCATTCTCAACGAGAGATATCAATCTTCCTAAAGCGCGGGCTGAGCCTTTTAAAGCATCTTCAAGTAATTTCATGTCGTAAATATTTACCCAAATCAAGCTTATCGCCTGATTTGGGTAAATTAAATAATCCCCCTTATTTTAGCCTATTACTACAAGGACATCTCCTTGTTTCACTGAGTCGCCTGATTTAACTTTTACTGCCTTTATAACTCCTGATGCAGGTGAGGCAAGGGAATTCTGCATTTTCATAGCTTCTAAGATGACTAGTTCATCGCCTGCATTGATTGAGTCGCCAACTGCATACTTAACTTCTATAATCATACCAGGCATCGGGGCTGTTAGAGTAGCTTTGCCAACTACTTTTTCTTCGACCTTTGAAGTTGCTACTGCAGAAGGTTTAGCCTCAGCAACTACAGGAGTTGCTGGTTTTACCGTAGTCTGTCTTGCAACAGGGGATGCTGCCTGCTGAGTCACTATCATACTGCCGCTTGCATCCTCAATCTCGACTGAATAATAGTCACCATCAACAAAGACATTGTATTTTTTAACACCAATACCTTTTTCAGGGATTTCTTTCTGCGGCTTTTCTATTAATTCTCCAGATAGAGCCTTTTTTATCAATTCTTCTTCTCGCTTAACATCCTCCAATGTTTTGGGCTTAACACTATCAGGTGGTGTTTCCAATCCGTATTTCCATTTGAGAAATCTCATGCCTGTCTGAGGATAAAGTGCATAAGTCAGAACATCTCCGATATCCTTAGCAACACCTTTTGTTGCTTCTATTGCTTTCTCCATCTCAGGTTCTAAGACATCAGCAGGTCTGCATGTAATAGGTTCTTCACCACGATGATAACCTTTCAAAGCCTTTTTCTGCACATCTGAGTCTATTGGCTGAGGAGGCTTTCCATAAAGCCCATAGCAATAATCTTTGACCTCGGATGTAATCATATTATAACGGCCCATCAAGACATTTAAGACAGCCTGAACTCCGACCATCTGACTGGTAGGGGTTACCAGCGGCGGATATCCTAATTCCCGTCTTGTTCGAGGAAGTTCTTCATAAACCTCTTTTAATCTGTGCAGGGCGTTTGCTTCCTTTAACTGCCCAACCAGATTGCTTATCATGCCTCCCGGAATCTGATGAAGCAGAACCCCTGTATCTATAACAGCCATTTTTGAAGTATCTAGATAATGACGATACTTTGGCAAGATACTCTCCAGATATTCACCTATCTTAAAAAGTTTGTTAATATCAAGCCCTGTATCACGCTCAGTTCCTTGAAGGGTAACTACAATAGGTTCTAAAGCAGGCTGTGATGAACGTAGGGCTAATGGTGCTAATGCAGTGTCAATTATATCTACGTCTGCCTCAATTGCCTTCAAGTATGCCATCGAAGCCATTCCGCTTGTATAATGCGTGTGAAGCTGAATGGGTATCTTCAGTTCTTTTTTGAGAGCCTTGATTAGATCATATGCATCATAAGGTGAGATCAAACCACCCATATCTTTAACACATAAAGAGTGGGCACCCATAGCTTCCATTTTTTTAGCCTTATTGACGAAATACTCAATATTGAAAATAGGACCGCCAAGTTTTCTTTCCGTTAATGTAAAGCAAATAGTAGCCTGTATATGTTTTTCAGCTTTCTTGATAGCCTCGAAGGACGATTCAAAATTCCTCTCATCGTTGAGGGCATCAAAAACCCTATAGATATCCATCCCGCACTCAGCAGAATGCATAACAAAATCCCTTACCACATCATCAGCATAATGGCGATAACCGACTAAGTTCTGCCCTCTTAGAAGCATCTGTAGAGGAGTATTAGGCATCGCTTTTTTGAACTTTCTGAGCCTATCCCATGGGTCTTCATTAAGAAATCTTTTCATTACATCAAAGGTTGCCCCACCCCAAACTTCAGCCGAATGATAACCAACAGCATCAATCTCTTCCAAGATAGGCAACATATCTTCTGTCCTCATTCTGGTAGCTAGAAGAGATTGATGACCATCGCGTAGTGTGGTATCCATTATCTTGACCGGCTTACTTTTATTATTTTTATCCTTCATATTAATTATGCTCCTTAATTTAATGATTTAAAATCCTAAAATAGAAATTTTAATGCAATCTCTGCTGCCATATTCTTCTCTGTAGCATTAAATCTTGCCTACCAGCAATAGCCCATAGGCTGACTCTCTCCTGAAGAGAAGAAATTGGTCTTGCCTGCTCTTTTTCCTGTAAAGCCTTTTGTTCTTCTCTATAAGCTTTTACTGCCGTTGAGATAGCTGCAATTATTTTTGGCGGAATAGTTTCCATGTTCTCCTCTTTGAGTATAATTTTATAAGGGGATATTCCCGTGTTTCTTTGGCGGACGAGCTTCCCTCTTGGATTTAAGCATCTCTAAAGCCTGAATTATTCTATAACGGCTTTCTCTTGGGGGAATAACTGAATCTATATATCCCCTTGCAGCTGCCACATAAGGATTTGAGAAAAGCTCTTGGTATTCACGAATCTTCTCTTCCCTTTTAGCTTTAGGATCTTGAGCAGATTTGATGTCTTTTCTGAAAATGATATTAGCTGCACCTTCTGCTCCCATAACCGCTATCTCAGCCGTAGGCCAAGCCATTACTATATCCGCCCCTAAATCCCTGCTGCACATTGCCAAATAAGAGCCGCCATAGTCTTTACGGGTTACAAGGGTGATCTTTGGCACAGTAGCTTCAGAATAGCACCAAAGAAGCTTTGCACCATGTCTGATAATACCTTTCCACTCCTGATTGCTGCCAGGCAGATAGCCCGGAACATCTGCTATGGTAAGCAAGGGGATATTGAAGGCATCGCAAAAGCGTATAAATCTTGTAGCCTTATCTGAGGCATCAACATCAAGACATCCTGCCAAATGTTTTGGTTGATTGGCAATAATGCCTATAGTATGTCCTCCCATGCGGGCGAAACAAACAATAATATTCTTAGCAAAATGTTCATGAGGCTCTAAAATCTCCCCATTGTCAACCAGTGAAAAGATAACATCTTTCATGTCATATATTTCTCTTGGGTTTTCAGGGATAATATAATCAAGTGATTCATCCATTCGAGCAGGGTCATCCCCTGTATCAACATAAGGAGGGTCATCCATATTATTTGAAGGTATATAACCAAGAAGTCGCTTTATATTCTCAATGGTATCTGCATCGCTTTCGCAAGCAAAATGTGATACACCGCTTTTGGCGCAGTGAGCCATTGCCCCGCCTAATGTCTCAAAATCAATCTCCTCACCAGTTACTTGCTTTATTACCTCAGGACCTGTGATAAACATATAACTCGTTTTCTTAGTCATAAATATAAAATCAGTCATTGCAGGTGAATAAACAGCTCCCCCTGCAGTAGGTCCCATAATAGCAGATATCTGTGGGATAACGCCTGATGCACAAGAATTGCGGAAAAATATCTGACCATAACCTGATAGTGCGTCAACACCTTCTTGTATGCGAGCCCCGCCTGAATCGTTAAAGCCCACAATTGGCACGCCTGTCTTCAAAGCCAAATCCATTACCTTGCAGATCTTCTTTGCGTGCATTTCCCCTAAAGTTCCAGCTCTTGCTGTAAAATCCTGTGAAAAAACAAAAACTGATCTCCCGCTTACCTTGCCATAGCCTGTTATAACGCCATCTGCTGGTATATCAGCCTTTGCCATATCAAAATCTGTACAGCGATGGCGGACAAAGATGTCTAACTCCTGAAAAGTGCCTGGGTCGAAGAACAGATTTATCCTTTCTCGTGCAGTTAATTTACCTGCTTCATGTTGTTTGCGAACCTGTTCCTCTCCCCCCATTGCCATTATGCGGACTTCTCGCACTTCTAATTCTTTTAATTTTGGAGGCTTTTCCGTCATTATTGTCTCTCCTTTGGTTAAATAATCTAATTGCTAAAAAGGATTCAAGTATTCCGAGATTCGAGGGGTCAATCCTTTGACCCCTCGAATTCTCATGATATTACCAACTTTTTTGGAGATGATCCTTATTCTTTACTAGTGACAGAGTTTAAGGCTTATCCCTCAATCTGTTAAAACTAAAAATATGTTTTATTTGTTTGCCTCTGAAAGCTCTACAAGCACTCCAAATGTATATTTAGGGTGCAGAAATGCAATTCTCTTATTGCCAGCTCCAATCCTTGGTTTGGTATCTATTAATCCTATGCCATTTTCCTGTAGTTCTTTTATCGCTGCATCTAAGTCATCAACGCTAAAGGCGATGTGATGAACTCCTTCACCCCTTTTCTCAAGGAATTTCGCAACAGGACTATCTGCTTCAGTAGCTTCTAAAAGCTCTACTTCGGTATCTCCTACGGGAAGAAAAGTAGTTTTTACCTTCTGTTCTGCTACCACTTCTTGCCCTTCAAGTTTTAATCCTAATAGATTAGAGAAAAACTTAATACCTGCTTCAGAATCTTTAACAGCCACCCCGATATGATCAACTTTAAGTATTTTCATGATATTCCTCCGTTTTTAGTCTTAACCGAAAAATAGACATAGAAAGTTTCGGAGATAAAAAATCCAAAAAGGATAGTCTCGCATATGGAAGATTTTGCCATTTTGGATAGCTAAGACGGTTGTCCTACAACAGCTTGTAAATCACATGTCTTTTTTTCAGTTCTAAGCTATACTTGGTTGAGCCAAATTTGAATGAATGAAATCTATAATAGTTTTTAGTTCAGTTCCAGGTCTAAATATTCCCTTTATGCCGATTTCTTTTAATTCAGGTATATCCTCATCAGGAATGATACCACCACCCAAAACTAAAATATCGGAAATACCTTTCTCTTTTAATAATTCCATGATGCGAGGGAATAAGTAGTTATGTGCTCCAGAAAGAATGCTAAGCATCAATACATCCGCATCCTCTTGTTCAACTGCTGTGACAATCTGTTCAGGGGTTTGCCTAAGTCCAGTGTATATAACCTCCATGCCGGCATCTCGCAATGCCCTTGCAATCACTTTTACACCACGGTCATGACCATCAAGTCCAGGTTTTGCCAGCACTACACGAATTATTTTCTTTTCACTCATATTTCAACTCCTTAATAGCTCATAAAATCATTTTAACATTTAACATATATTAATATTGTAGAATTTTACACCGCAAAAATTATCTAAATTTTAAATAGGCAGACACGGAAACCTTTTTATAGAACAATATTTATTATTACTACATTACAAGAGCGATTTTTTGATTCTTGAATAACAGGCAAGATGCCAGTCCTACTTTATTGTAGCTATTGTATGCCTGCAAAATAAAATTCAATCGAACTTTGCGGGTTAATAAGAAGTTCCGCCAATATATTCACCGAAAACCTCTCTCATTGCGTCACAGATTTCTCCTAAAGTAGCCTCAGCCTTTACAGCATCTAATATTAAAGGCATAAGATTTTCATTTTCTTTCTCAGCACCTTTTTTAATCTTATCTAGGCAAGAGGCAACTGCTTGCTGATTTCTCTCAGCACGCAAAATCTTTAATTTTTCAGTCTGCCTGTCCCCGACGCTCATATCAACTTTGAGAAGCCCTGTAGGCGGGGGTTCCTTTATCTGAAATTTATTTACTCCTACAACTATCCTCTCCTTTGATTCTACCTTTTTCTGATATTCATAAGCACTGTGAGCAATCTCCTGCTGAATATAGCCAGCTTCAATCGCAGGTATCATACCACCCATGTCCCAAATCTTTCTAATATATTCCTCAGCATCTGCCTCAATTTTGTCAGTTAAATATTCGATATAGTAAGAGCCAGCAAGTGGGTCTGCAGTTTCTGTCACTCCTGCCTCATGAGCTATAATCTGCTGAGTGCGTAATGCAATCTGAACGGCTTGTTCAGTCGGAAGGGCTAAAGCCTCATCGTAAGAATTAGTATGGAGAGATTGACACCCGCCTAATACAGCAGAGAGGGCTTCAAAACCTGTTCTTAATATGTTGAGAAGCGGCTGTTGAGCTGTAAGTGAACAGCCAGCGGTCTGGACATGATAGCGAAGCATCCATGAACGAGGGTCTTGAGCTTTGAATCTCTCTTTCATAATCCTTGCCCATAATCTTCTTGCTGCCCTGTATTTGGCTATCTCTTCAAGGAAGTCTTGATGGGCGCTGAAAAAGAAAGAAAGACGGGGTGCAAATTCATCTATCTTGAGCCCAGCATTGATAACTGATTCAACATAGCTGATACCGTCAGCCAAGGTAAAAGCCACCTCTTGCACTGCGGTGCAGCCAGCCTCTCTCATATGATATCCGCTGATACTTATACTGTTCCATTGCGGCATATTCTTAGCACAATAATCAATAATATTAGTAGTTATTCTCATAGCAGGTTTGGGTGGAAAGATATATGTCCCACGAGCTATATATTCCTTTAATACATCATTCTGAATAGTGCCGCGAAGTTTATCAAAGCTGATTCCACTTTTCTCAGCCAAAGCAAGATACATTGCTGTGATGACTGCGGCGGGGGAATTAGTTGTCATAGAAGTGCTGACCTGATCAAGTGGAATTTGGTCAAATAGCACCGCCATATCTCTAACAGAATCTATAGCTACACCCACTTTACCTACTTCACCAAGGGCTAATGAATGGTCTGAGTCATAACCTATCTGAGTTGGCAGATCAAATGCAACGCTCAAGCCTGTCTGCCCTTGCTCTAAGAGATAGCGAAATCTTTTGTTTGTATCTTCTGCTGAGCCAAATCCAGCATATTGCCTCATCGTCCAAAATCTGCCACGGTGCATTGTATTCTGGACGCCTCTAACAAAGGGGTACAGACCTGGGAAACCTATTTTTTCCAAATAATCAAGATGCTGAATATCCAGTGGAGTGTATAAGCGGTTAATCGGGATCTCTGAGAGGGTCTCAAACTGAGCTTTGCGTTCAGGATTTTTGCTGACTACCTTATTAGTTTTCTCTTCCCATGCCTTAAAGGCTTCAGAAATCTTCTCTATATTTTTCTTGTCATCCATTACACACCTCAATGGTTAATTTTTTTATCTAAAATATTTTTAATCATCTTTCCGATCTCGGCAGGATTTTTCTCTACTATTACGCCTGCAGCCTCTAATGCCTTTGTTTTTTCTTCAGATGTTCCCTTACCACCTGCGATAATTGCTCCTGCATGTCCCATCCTTCGTCCTGGAGGCGCTGTCCTCCCTGCTATGAATGATACAACCGGCTTGCTGACCCTATCTTTTATAAATTCAGCAGCCTCCTCTTCAGCACTCCCACCAATCTCTCCTATTAAAACTATCGCATCAGTTTGAGGGTCTTTCTCAAAAAGCTCAAGTAAATCAACAAATGAACTGCCTACGATGGGGTCGCCTCCAATCCCAACAGCAGTTGATTGACCAATGCCAAGATTAGTAAGCTGCCATAAAACCTCATAAGTGAGGGTTCCGCTCCTTGAGATAACACCTACATTCCCTTTTGTAAGGGTGAAATTGGGAATGAAACCTATCTTGCCCGCTCCTGGCGTAGCAATTCCTGGACAATTAGGTCCTATTAGACGAGAATTAGAACCTTTAAGGGCTTGCTTAACCTTTATCATATCGAGGACTGGTATTCCTTCAGTCATGCAGACAATTAATTGGATGCCCGCTTCGATTGATTCTATAATTGCATCAGGGGCGAATGAGGCTGGAACATATATACCAGAGGCGTTAGCGCCTTCGTTTTCAACCGCATCTATAACCCTGTTATAAACGGGGATCCCGTCTAAATCTATTCCACCTTTTCCTGGCGTTACCCCTGCTATCACCTTAGTGCCAAATTTTATTGACTCTCGTGCATGAAAGCTCCCCTCATTGCCTGTTATGCCTTGGATAACTACTCGGGTGTTTTCATTAAACAATATAGCCATATATACTTCCCTTCCTTTAAGGTATTGTTGAACGACTTAATTCTACTGCCTTGCGAGCTGCTTCATACAACTCTTCAGCTACTTCGAATTTCAGGTTAGAGTTTTGCAAAAGTTTGCGACCCTCCTCCACATTAGTCCCCTGCAGACGAACAACCATAGGAAGCTTCTTATCTATTTTAGATGCTGCCTCTATAAGACCATTAGCCACTCTGTCGCAGCGGAGTATCCCTCCAAAGATATTCACTAATATAGCTTTTACCTTTGGGTCTGAAGTAAGTATGCGGAATGCCTTTTCGACTCTTTCAGCAGATGCACCGCCTCCCACATCAAGAAAGTTAGCAGGTTCGCCCCCTGCTAATTTAATCAAATCCATGGTGGTCATAGCTAAACCAGCACCATTAACCATGCAGCCGACTTCTCCGTCCAATTTTATATAATTAACCCCTGTATTGACTGCCTCTACTTCAAGAGGATCTTCCTCATTTATATCTCTCATCTCCTTAATCTCTGGATGGCGATAAATCCCGTCATCATCGAATGTTATCTTTGTGTCAAGTGCGATAAGGTTTCCATCCTGAGTAATAACTAAAGGATTAATCTCTATTAGAGAGGCATCTTTTGCTACGAAGATTTGATATAAAGCCTTAATAATGTTAGAAAACTGCGTGCTTAATGATTTATCTAACCCTAAGCCATAAAAAAGTTTGCGGGCATGAAAGGGGCTGTAACCAGTTGCAGGTGAGATTGCAGCCTTGATAATCTTTTCTGGGGATGTGCTTGCAACATCCTCGATATCCATTCCGCCAGCTTGGGAAGCCATATAGACAAGACACTCTTTATTGCGCGAGCGGTCAACTAATAAGCTCAAATAAAGCTCCTGCTTTATATCAGTTGCCTGTTCTACCAATACCTTCTTAACTATTTTCCCTTCGGGTCCTGTCTGATGAGTGACCAGCTTCATGCCGATAATAGCTTTGGCAGCATCATAAGCCTCTTTTGGGGTTTCAGCTAAACGAATTCCGCCGCCCTTGCCTCTACCGCCTGCATGAACTTGAGCCTTAACAACAACTGTAGTTCTCAAAGATGATGCTATCTCCTTAGCTTTTTCAGGAGATTCGGCAACCTCGCCGTGAGGCAAGGGTATATTATACTGTCGTAAGATTTCTTTTGCTTGATATTCGTGTATTTTCATATTATCCTATCCATTTATCAGTAATATTCCCGTTTTTATCAAATTTGCATGCCAGCATAAAAGGGTCATGATAAAATGTAAACCATGCGTTTGCTTCTATGCCTTTGTTTTCCCAATCCTCCCTTAGAGCAATTACATCTAATGGGAAGTTATCATAAGCCATTACCCACAAGGGGTTAAAGTGTGCGTGTGTGGGCAGGAGGTCACCCATATGGAGAGCCTTTTCGCCTCTGGATTCGAGCTCAATTATTTGGTGTCCTCTGTTATGCCCGCCTGTGTGGAACACTCTAACACCCTTTACTATCTCCATATTCCCGTCAACTAAAAAAAGATTTGAGCTATCTTTGAGTTGGGCATGATTTATTGGCCAAAGAGAATTTGCAGATCTTTTATTGGGTGCAAGAACATCTTCCCACTCTTTTGCTTGGATGATATGCTTAGCATTAGGGAATGTGATTGTGAAATTGCCGTCTTGCAGCATTATAATGCCACCGCTGTGGTCAAAGTCGCAATGGGTGAGTATTACATAATTAATATCCTGTCTTTTGATGCCTAATTCATTAAGGTCAGTTAAAATCTGCCATTCTTCCTTAACCCTGAATATTTTTTTCTGTTTGTCTGTAAGCTTGTTTCCAAGCCCTGATTCGATGATAATGAGGGCGCCTAATGTCTTAACAAGAATCGGTGAATTAATAAGGGTTACATAGTTATCTTGGTCTGAAGGGTACTTCTTAGACCAAAGCACTTTAGGCACAACTCCAAACATAGCGCCCCCGTCTAACTCAAAGCTCCCACCATTGAGCCAAAAAAGCTCAAAATCACCTAATTTTAAAGCTTTCTTCATTCTTTATGTTTTTTTTGCATAACCAATCTGTTTTAGAGCAACTTCAATCTCACCAAGTGTAGCAGGATCATCAATTGTAGCGGGCATTGTATATGTCTGCCCATCAGCAATTTTTCTCATTGTGCCCCTTAGGATTTTTCCTGAGCGAGTCTTGGGGAGTCTTGCAACGATAGCTGTATCTTTATAGCATGCTATTGGTCCAATTTGTTCTCTTATCATTTGGATAAGCTCTTTCTTTATATCTGCAGGTTCACGGTTTACGCCAGCCTTGAGAACAACTGTACCAATAGGCAATTGACCTTTGAGATTATCTTCAGCACCAAATACGGCGCACTCCGCGACATCGGGATGTTTTGCAATAATTTCTTCCATCGCTCCGGTTGATAAGCGGTGACCAGCAACATTAATGACATCATCCACTCTACCCATAACGAAAACATAACCATCTTTATCCATGTATCCGCCGTCAGCAGTGAAATAATATCCTGGGAAGACATTCATATAAGATTGAAGGAATCTTTGCTCAGCATTCCAAAGGGTTGGGAGCGTGCCAGGCGGAAGAGGAAGCTTAGCTACGACGAGTCCTTCCTGTTCTGGGGCAAGAACCTTCCCTTCTGAATCGAGAATATGAAGGTTATAGCCTGGCACAGGTTTGGTTGAAGAACCAGCTTTTACAGGGAATTGTTCAATTCCTATACAGTTTGCAGTAATAGGCCAGCCAGTCTCTGTCTGCCACCAGTGGTCAATAACAGGACGGTTGAGTATGCCGCTTGCCCAAAAATAAGTATCGGGGTCTAATCTTTCGCCTGCAAGGAAGAGATATTTAAATCCTGAAAGGTCATATTTTTTCACATATTCGCCTTGATAGTCTTCTCTTTTAATAGCTCTAAACGCTGTAGGGGCTGTGAAAAGCACCTTTACTCCATGCTGAGAAATGATTCTCCAGAATGCCCCTGGATCAGGCGTGCCTATAGGTTTTCCTTCATACACTATAGTTGTACATCCTGTAAGAAGTGGTGCATAAACAATATATGAATGTCCGACTACCCATCCAACATCAGATGCTGCCCAATATACATCGCCAGGCTTCACATCATAAACATTCTCCATACTCCATCTAAGTGCGACCGCATGTCCGCCATTATCTCTTACAATACCTTTTGGCAAGCCCGTTGTTCCCGATGTGTATAGAATGTATAAGGGGTCTGTAGCCTTTACAGGAACACAATCAGCAGGGGTTGCCTTTGCCATCAACTCATCCCAATCCAGATCGCGATCAGCGATTAGCTCTGCCTTTGCTTGAGGCCTTTGGAAAATGATACATTTTTCAGGTTTATGAGAAGCTAACTCAATAGCTTTATTCAACATGGGCTTATATTCGATAACCTTTTTTACTTCTATACCGCAGGATGTTATTACGATAATCTTTGGCTTTGCATCATCAATGCGTACAGCTAATTCATTAGGCGCAAAACCGCCGAAAACAACAGAATGAACAGCTCCAAGCCTTGCACATGCCAGCATAGCAATAAGTGCTTCCGGGACCATTGACATATAAATAATTACTGTGTCTCCTTTGTTGACTCCGAGACCTTTGAGAACACCTGCAAATCTTGCAACCTTTTCAGTGAATTCTTTGTAAGTAAACTTTTGAATTTGACCTGTCACAGGGCTATCCCAAATAACAGCTACTTGATCTCCCCTGCCTGCCTCCACATGGCGGTCAAGTGCGTTATAACAAGTGTTTAACTCGCCGCCTGTAAACCAACGATAAAATGGTGGATTAGTATCGTCAAGCACCCTATCATACTTTTTATACCATGATATAGCTTCAGCCGCCTCGCCCCAGAAACTGTTAGGATCTGAAATGCTCTTATTGAAAACTTCTTCATACCTGCCCATTTAACCCCTCCATTACTTATGAATTAGCTCCCCTAAGGGAAGTTTTATGGTAGCGTAACCTGTGATAAATGAAGAATTGAAAAAGATTATAATCTTTATAATTTTGAATGAAATTGCCTAAAAAAATGTAAAAAAATATTATTGCTACCTATAACAAAAAAGTCAAGATATTATAACTTCCCCCAACAATTCACGGTGAACAGCTTTGATGGAACTTTAACGATACCGAACTTTTCATATTTATCTTCAAAACCTTACTGTGAGCAATTGCATCTAAAAGGCTTATAAAAACAACATCCTAATAGTTCACTGAGAATTGCTGATAGTTATTTTTCAGATTTTAGACATTTATATTGTGATATAATAACAATCTTACCATACTATTTGGCTTAACACATTATTTGGAGGTAAACAATTAAAAAGACACCCAAAAGAAAAGGCTATTTTGGTATATACGGCGGCAGATTTGCCCCGGAAACACTTATGCCTGCACTTGAAGAGCTTGATTACTACTACTCAAAGATAAAAAACGACGCATCGTTTAAAAAGGAGCTTGAGGCTCTCCAAAAGACATATATAGGCAGGCCTACTCCGCTTTATTTTGCAAGTAGATTGACTGAGAGGCTTGGTGGAGCAAAGGTTTATCTCAAAAGAGAAGACCTTGCTCATACAGGCGCACATAAGATAAATAATGCAATTGGGCAGTCGCTGCTTGCAAAGAAAATGAATAAGCAGAGACTAATTGCTGAAACAGGAGCAGGACAGCACGGCGTTGCAACAGCCACAGGCGCTGCTCTGGTCGGTCTGGAGTGTGATATTTATATGGGTTCTGAAGACATGCAGAGGCAGGCTTTGAATGTCTTCAGGATGAGGCTTATGGGTGCTCGCGTAATAGAGGTATCAATAGGCTCGAAAACCCTTAAGGATGCTATAAATGAAGCCTTAAGAGATTGGACTACTAATGTAAGGACAACTCACTATGTGCTTGGGACTGTATTTGGTCCTCACCCCTTTCCATCAATGGTCAGGGATTTTCAATCAGTCATAGGCAAAGAAGCAAAAAAACAGATAATCGGGGCGGAAAAAAGGCTGCCTGACTTTCTGATTGCCTGCGTGGGAGGCGGCAGCAATGCGATGGGGCTTTTCAGTGAGTTTATTAATGACAATGTAAGAATGATTGGCGTTGAAGCAGGCGGAAAAGGCATTGAGACCGGACTTCATGCAGCAAGATTTGCAGGTGGTTCTGTCGGGGTTTTTCAGGGATGCAAGAGCTACCTGCTTCAGGATGATGACGGCAATGTGCTTGGAACTCATTCTGTTTCAGCTGGACTTGATTATGCCTCAGTTGGTCCAGAACATGCTTTTTTCAAGGATTCAGGCCGCATTGAATATACTTATGCTACTGACAGCGAAGCATTGGAAGCCTTTGAATTGCTCTCAAAGACGGAGGGTATCATTCCAGCTCTGGAATCGGCGCATGCCATCGCAGAAACAATAAAGCTCGCCCCAAAATTGCCAATGGATAATATTGTCATCGTGAACCTTTCAGGCAGAGGGGACAAGGATGTCCAGCATGTGGCAAGGATAATGGGGACAGAGTTGTGATGATTGACGAGAAGTAATTCCTTAAAAAATAAGTTTGAGAATGTTAAAGATAATTGAAGATAGAAAAAAAGAACAACGGAAAGGTTTGATATCGCATATTCATACGTTCAAAGGCTTTCATCTCATATCGGTTCATTGTCCGCTATTTTATATGGTTCTTCCGCAAGGGGTGACTTCAAAGACTGGAGCGATATAGATATTATAATTATCTCAGATAATCTGCCAAAAGATTCTATGGAAAGGTTAGATTTTCTGTATGGCTGCTCAGAAGGACTTATAGAGCCGAAAGGGTTTACAATGGACGATTTTAAGGCGATTATAAACAAGCCCTTTGGGAAACTGCTCATTACAGAAGGAATAGCTATAAAGGATGATTTTAATCTGTTCGGTCAACTTAAAAAGATTGGTCTTAGCTTTTGAAGATGTTTTTACTTATTTATGAATGGATTGAATCACAGAAGATTAACTGATAGGGCTATAAATTATGATAACAAATTCGATAGAAAAAGATATATTAAAAGATAAAGAACGAGGCTTAACTGATGTAGAACTTGGCAAAAAGTATAAAATAACATACCGCCAATTAGAAAAAATAATCCGAAAATCAGTGGGAGTAAGTGTAAGTGTTATAAGGACAGAAAAAAAGATAAAAACCTTCTATCCAAAGGATTTTAAACAAGAAACTACCACTGTATGGAGCTTTAAGAATAGAGGAAACTGGGCGACCCACAGCGGAGAATACAGAGGCAACTGGTCGCCATATATCCCAAGAAATGTAATCTTGAAATATTCCATGCCGGAGGAAGTAGTTTTAGATTATTTTTGTGGAGCCGGGACAACAGCAGTTGAGGCAAAGTTATTGGGGAGAAGATGTATTGCATTTGATATTAATGATAAGGCAATAGAGTTAGCGAAGCAGAATGTTGCCTTTGAAATTCCAATTAAAGAGAGATTATATCACCAAATATTTGAACCAGAATTTGCAGTAAGAGATGCAAGAGATTTATCTTTTTTAATAGATAATTCCGTTGATCTTATCTGTGCTCATCCGCCATATGCAAACATTATTCAATATACGAATCACAAAGAAGGTGATTTATCATATTTTGATTTTGAGCATTTCTTAACGGAAATGGTTAAAGTTGCAGAAGAAAGTCATAGAGTATTAAAGCCTGGCAAACAATGCGCGATTCTTATCGGAGACATGAGAAAACATAAACATGTAATTCCATTAGGATTTAAAATAATAAATGTTTTCCTTAACGCAGGATTTAAACTTAAAGAGCTTATAATCAAACGTCAGCACAATTGCAAAACAACAGGTTTTTGGTATGCCAATAGCATAAAATATAACTTCTTACTGTTGGCTCACGAATATCTCCCAATATTCGAAAAACCCGTTGCTCATGATTATTCAACAGTTGAAGAGTCCGCATTTCCATATGGTTCGGTTCTCCCGTTTACAGAAAATCTCCCTGCAAAAAGAAAGCTGGATACATTAGAAAGCACAACGGTATGGATATTGCCTGAGAAAGATTTTGAAAAATATCTTAATAAAAATATTATTGAGAGATATTCGTATGAAAAACCATATAGAATTATAAGTTTCGCCCTTGATTCAAAAGAAAATAATTTAAATTCTAAAGAGGCGGCAATTGAAAAGGGGAGCTTATTATTTATTAAAACACCTTTCCTGATTGATAAGGCATTTTCTAATGTTGATATGGGATTATACTTATCAAGTATAATGGATACCATTCAACAAGAATCAATATATTTAGAAAATAGCGGATATTGTGTTGTTCAAACAAAAGATGTGAAGGTTGGAGATTATGTCGAGCCTATAGCTAAGAAAATAGTAGACTTGCTCTCTGACAACAAAAATCTCTATCTTAAAGAAATAGTCATTATTACGAATGAAAGCAACGGGCATCTTGCAGAAAAATATAAAATGGATGGCTTAAAAATAAATCACCAATATTTACTTGTTTATGAGAAAAGAAAAGATGGATAAGGAAAAAATTTACATAGATTTTGCATCTAAAATATCTTTTTTTGAGTTTATACAGGATGAATTTAAGCAAGCTAAAATAGATTTGTCAGATTTGAAAAGTGAAATTTTAGCGTTACAAAAACAGACAACTTGGAATATTGATGACCTCTCTAATTTTGTGAGACAACATCCCAAAGGATTTTTAATCTTTCAGGAAATTTTTCAGTTATTAAGATTTACTAATGCCCAGCTTATTCACTTTGTATTTGATATAGAAAAATTAAATTCCTTGAATCAGGAGGCTATATTTGAATATTTAATTTTTAATATAAAATACGATGATGAATTTAGAAAGATATTTCTTAATCTACTCGGGCAAGAATACGAAAATTTTATAAAAAATATTGGACAATATGATAAAAAATATCTTATTGCAATTTTTAAAACAGCTATCTCTAAATATATAGGTATAATTTCAAAAAAATTCTCCGTTTTACAGGAGAGGATTACTAAAAGCGAGTTTTGCGATTTTTCAATTAGGTTTTCTAATTATTTACTTAACAATCTAAAATTAAATGAGACACTTTCTTCCATTAATTTAGAAGTGTTTCTCAAGAATAAAAAAATCCCTCTTGACACAAAAGGTATTCATGGGAAATATGCAAAGATAAAAATTAAAAATATACTTAAGAATAATAATTTCATATGTATAGATGACTTTTTGAAGAAAAACGGTATAGGTACCATACCATTAGAAGGGTTAAATTTTCCCTCTGATAAAAAAAGATTTTTCTGTACTGAAAAATATGTTGAGAAGATAATAAAACCCGCGACAAAAAAACCTAAAAAATTTGATTTAATAATTTTTGATGACTTTAAGCCCAAATATTTATTTGAACTAAACTTTTATTCAACTGAAGGCACAAAAATAGGAATAAATGAAGGAGAATATATT
Organism: Thermodesulfovibrio yellowstonii; assembly: GCA_020724365.1. Classification (GTDB taxonomy): domain Bacteria; phylum Nitrospirota; class Thermodesulfovibrionia; order Thermodesulfovibrionales; family Dissulfurispiraceae; genus DYHD01. The sequence goes on from DYHD01000022.1 coordinate 28,206, forward strand.
GAGTTGAACAACCACATTAAGAATAAAAATTTTGTCTGCTACTTTTTCTGGATTACAGATGGAAATTATTGGCTTACATTAGATGGAAGAGATAGATTTTTCAACTTATTAAATCATTTTGATAAAATTTATAATATCAATATATTTATGGAAGAGATTAATCATATTAAAACTAAATAGAGTCCGTTTATAAACTATATTTCTTTTAGAATCTTTTCAAATCCCCTTAACAAAGGGGGATAGGAGGTTGTTAGAGAAGGATTCCCGACGTGCTGCCCCTCAAAAATAGCACAGAAACTGACTTTATAAACAGAAACTAAAAAAACCCATGAGCAAGATTGAAAAGACATTTAAGAAATTAAAACAACAAGGCAAGAAAGCCTTTATTCCCTATATCATGGCTGGTGATCCGGATGTTGAAAAGACAATAGAGAATGTCAGGCTTCTTGAGGAGTGCGGCGCGGATATTATTGAACTTGGCGTCCCATTTTCAGACCCCCTTGCAGATGGTCCTACAATCCAAAGGGCTGCTGAAAGGGCATTGGCTGCTGGGGTAACCCTTAAAAAACTGATTCAGCTTGTCAGTGAAATTAGGACATTCTCGCAAGTTCCGATTGTGCTTATGACATATTACAATCCTATTTTTAAATATGGCGATGAAAGATTTGTAACCGATGCAGTTCAAGCAGGGGTTGATGGCATAATAGTTCCTGATTTGCCCCCTGATGAAGCTCAAAAACTTATTGGAGCATCACATAGCCGAAATCTTGATACTATTTTCCTCATAGCCCCCACAACTACGGAAAAGAGATTGAAAACTATAGTTAAAGCAAGCAGAGGTTTTGTTTATTATATCTCAATCACTGGTATAACAGGCTCAAAATTAGTCCTCCACGAGACATTCAAAGAGCACCTTGCTTTAATCAGAAGTCTGACAGCAAAGCCTGTTGCGGTTGGGTTTGGGATCTCAACTCCTGATGAGGCATATACCGTCTCGCGCCTTGCAGACGGTGTCATTGTCGGCAGTGCAATCGTAAAGAAGCTTCATGAGAAACCAGAAGAAGCAAAGGGCTTTATCCTGAGATTAAATGAGGCGATAAAAGGGCAATAGTTAAAGTCTGTTTATAATGTCGATTTTTTCTTTGTCATTGGAGTAATCAATGGTTCGACAGATCCTCGACTTAAGAGACGGAAACCTTCCTTGATTTGAAATCCCAAAATTGCCGATAGAAAATTTATGAATTACTTCTTAACCCCTTTTTGATATCTGTTTTAAAATATTAGCTGGGTGATACATTATATCATCTAAAAACCTAATAAAAGAGGGGAGCTTTTACCCAAATCCCGATTTAGACACTCAAAAGGCTTATCTCTACTGTCATTGCGAGCACCTGAAATGTGCGTGGCAATACCTCAAAGGAATGAGATTGCTTCAGCTTCGCCTCGCAATTACCACATACTATCATGCGGTTAGGTTAACAAATATCTGCCCCTTGTGTTCAGTAAAAAATGTGGAACATGATAAGTTACTAAGGAGTGCATAAGTAAGGCGTCATTATTGAAAAATCTCCCCTGCCTGCG
>DYHD01000023.1 GCA_020724365.1 Thermodesulfovibrio yellowstonii
GCCGGACAATGACAACATGCGAGTTTTTAGACAGGCTCAGTTTCGGCAATATCTTAATTAATTGTCATTAAGGGCGGCATATTGTTATTATAATTTTACTAAAAATGGGAGTTACTGAATTCATAACAAAATCAGACAGACGATTCATGCAAAGGGCTTTAATGCTCGCAGCAAAAGGTAATGGTATGACCAGCCCTAATCCTATGGTTGGCGCTGTTATAGTTAAAAACGGCAGAATAATTGCTGAAGGTTTTCACAAGAAACCCGGAACGCCTCATGCTGAAGCTATTGCAATTGCTGCTGCCGGAAAAAAAGCAAGAAATAGTTTGCTTTATGTCACACTGGAGCCATGCTGCCATCTTGACAAGAGAACCCCTCCATGTTCAAGGGCAATAATAGATGCTCAGATTAAAAAGGTCTTTATCGCAATGAAAGACCCCAATCCAAAGGTCTCGGGCATGGGAATAGAAGAATTGATGAAGCACAGTATAGATGTCTCCATAGGAATTCTTGAGGATAAAGCAAGGAAGCTCAACGAAGCATATATAAAATATATAACAACAGGCAAGCCTTATGTAATTCTCAAGGTAGCTATGACCCTCGATGGAAAAATTGCGACATCAAAGGGCGATTCAAAGTGGATAACAGGTGTAGAAGCCCGCACTTATGTTCATAAAATGAGAAGCAATGTTGATGCTATTATGACTGCTGTTGGGACAGTTAAGGCTGATAATCCTGAACTTACCGTAAGACTTTATAAAAGGGGAAATATAAAAAATCCATTAAGAATCATCATAGACCCTGATTTAGAAATCCCTCTTGATTTTAAGATCTTTAATATCCCACCAGATACTATCTTAATAACAAGAAAGACAGACTATAAGAAAAACTCTCAAGACATAATAGAAAAAAAGGAAATGCTCTCTGAAAAAGGTGTCCAGATAATAGAATACGAAGGTAATAAAGTAGATCTCAATTGGCTTATGAAAGAACTTGGCAGCAAAGGTATCTGTTCTGTAATGATCGAGAGTGGTTCATCTTTCAGTGCGAGTTGCCTGAATGAAGGCATAGTTGATAAAGTCCTCTTTTTCATTGCACCAAAGATTTTAGGTGGCAAGGACTCGATTCCTGCTATCGGAGGCTTTAATTTAAGGTCTCTTGATGAAGCAATACAGATAGAGGGCTTAAAAACTACTAAAATAGGCAGAGACATAATGATAGAGGGTTATATTCATGATGCCAGAGATTAAGAAATACTCTAATATTTCCTCCTTTAAGAGTGCTAATAAACTTCTTGGTATTGAGATATCTTCTGAAAAAGAAGATTTGATTTGTTACTCCTTTGACTCTTCAGGCTTTAAAGGTGTTTTGCCAACCGCTGTTGCATGGCCCAGAAATACGAATGAAGTTGTCAATTTGGTAAAGTATGCTAATGAAAACAATCTGCAGATAATACCACGAGGTGCAGGCACTGGCACTACCGGTGCATCTATTCCTCTTGCTAAAGAAGCCATAGTTATAAGTTTCGAAAAGATGAGAAAACTGCTTGAGATTGATACAGCAAATCTGAATGTCATAGTCGAGCCAGGCATTATAAATGGCAGGCTTCAAAGAGAGATTCAATCCTTCAGACTTTTCTACCCGCCTGACCCAGCTAGCCTCGATATATGCACAATAGGAGGGAATATTGCGACCAATGCAGGTGGACCGAAGGCTCTCAAATATGGTGTGACAAGAGACTATGTCATGGAAATCGAAGCTGTATTGGCTGATGGAAATGTTGTAAGGGCTGGAGGCAAAACTTATAAGAAGACTGTTGGGTATGACCTTAAAGACCTTTTTATTGGTTCAGAAGGAACTCTTGGCATATTCACAAAGATTAGATTGCGTTTACTACATTTGCCTGCAGACAGCACTACTCTTCTTGCAACCTTTACAAACCTCGAAGCTTCTGGAACTGCTGTCTCAAAGATAGTTGCCTCCAACATAATACCAAGTGCAATTGAATTAATGGATAAATCTTCAATTGAAGCTGTAGAAAATTACAAACCGATTGGCTTGCCTTCTAATGTTGAAGCCCTTCTTATAATCGAGCTTGATGGTAATGCCGATTCTATAAAAAACGATGCTGAGATAATTGTTGATATATGCAACTCATGCAGTGGTGATATTAGTGTGGCAGAAGATATCTCAGAGAGAAATAAGGTATGGGAAGCGAGACGCTCTATCTCACCCGCCCTCTTTTATATCAAGCCAACTAAGATAAGTGAAGACATAGTCGTTCCCAGAAACAAAATCTCCACGATGCTTGCTCAACTGAGGGAGCTATCAGAAAAGAGCGGTATTCAGATAGTAAGTTTTGGACATGCAGGCGATGGCAATATCCATGTGAATATCCTTATAGATAAAAAAAATCATGAGGAATATATAAAAGGACATGAAATCGTAAGGAAGGTTTTTGAGGCAACAATAAGACTTGGGGGTTCAATATCAGGAGAACACGGGATCGGCATAACCAAAGCTCCTTATATAGATATGGAAATTAAAGAAAGAGAATTAGAACTTATGAAAGGCATTAAAAATCTTTATGACCCCAAGGGGATACTAAATCCGGGAAAGATATTTAAAGCATCCTAAAGATGATGAGAATTGACGAAGAGATTGAACTAATAGTTGATAAATTTGCTGATAAAGGAAAGTGCCTTAGTCGTATTGATGGATTTGTAATCTTTATGGAAGGGGTAATCCCGGGCGAGAAGGTAAAGGTAAGAATTCATAAAATTAAGAAGAAATATGCTGAGGCAAGGTTAATCTCAATCATAGAAACAAGCCCGTTTAGAATAGAGCCTCGTTGTATCCACTTTGGCTATTGCGGAGGCTGTAAATGGCAGCATGTTTCATATGAATGCCAGCTTAAGACAAAGCGTCAGTCTGTATCAGATGCTCTCATAAATATTGGGGGCTTTAAAGGAATTGATATTCAAGATACCATACCATCGCCAGACATATACTATTATCGCACCAAAATGGAATTCTCTTTCAGCGACAGAAGTTGGTTGCCCAAGCAAGAAATACTTAATAAATCAAACAACTCTAATTTTGCTCTGGGACTGCATGCCCCATCTCAATTTAGCAGTGTGCTGGATATCAAAGAATGTCATCTGCAAAAAAGCCCTTCTTCAGAGATTCTAAATAAAATCAGGCAGATAGCAATCGAGAATAATTGGGAACCTTGGAATTGCGTTAAAAAACAAGGGTATCTAAAACATTTGGTGATTAGAGTCGGTATGCAAACAGGTGAGCTGATGGTAAATCTAATTACAACTACATACGATCACTCTTGCATAAAAATTCTCAAAAAAGAATTGCAGAGTAATTTCCCAGAGATAACCACTTTTGTTAATTCTATTTTGCCGGGAAATTCTCAAAATGCCTTTGATGCAGAGTATAAGATTATATATGGTTCAGGCTTTATTTATGATCGCATAGAGAATTACAGATTTGAGATAAAACCTAATGCCTTTTTTCAATCTAACACTTTACAGGCAGAGTTTTTATATAACCTTGCAAAGAAATATGCTGAATTAAAGCCCTCTGATATACTCTATGATCTTTACTGCGGGGCTGGAACTATTTCAATATTTTTATCATCACTTGCGAAAAAGGTCGTAGGTGTTGATATGTCAAAAGATGCTATAAGGAGCGCATACACAAACATCGCGCATAATAATGTAAATAATTGCATTTTTGTTTGCGGAGATGCAATGAAAATACTTACAAAAGAAATTGTTAATAACTATGGAGAGCCTGATGTTATTGTTGTTGATCCTCCCCGTCCAGGCATTCATAGAAGATTGATTGAAGATATTTTACAGTTGCGTCCACGATGTTTGGTATATATAAGCTGTAATCCAATGACACAGATGAGGGACATAGCCATGCTTGGAAGCAGCTATTCTATCGAAGCCATACAACCGATAGATATGTTTCCTCAAACATATCATGTTGAGTCAATAGCTAAGTTAATTTTAAGGGTTTAATTAGTGAAAGTTAGGTTCAAGAAAGAAGTCTTCAGGAGGTTGAATGCTGTCAAAGAGAATAATACCCTGTCTCGATGTAATGGATGGCAGGGTCGTAAAAGGTGTTAGTTTTAAAAATTTGATAGATGCTGGCGACCCTGTCGAAAATGCCATCTTCTATGATGAAGAAGGAGCCGATGAGCTTGTTTTTTTGGATATTACTGCATCATATGAAAAAAGAAAGACTATCATTGATGTTGTCGAAAAGACCGCTGAATATTGTTTTATGCCTTTAACTGTCGGTGGTGGTGTTAGAACTATAGAAGATATAAGAAATCTTCTGAACGCAGGCTGTGATAAGGTATCAATAAATACCTCTGCAGTAAAAAATCCATATTTTGTTAGAGAATCTGCTGAGAGGTTTGGCAGTCAGTGCATAGTAGTCGCAATTGATGCCAAAAGGGTTGTTAAGGGAATGCCATTTAAACCTTACGAAAGCTGGGCTATAGATCCTTTTTTAAAAGATGTCTCTTTAGATTTGGATAACCCTGCTTCTAATATCCAATGGGCGATCTCTACTCACGGCGGAAGAGAGATGAAACCTATAGATGCAGTAAAATGGGCTTTAAAGATGGAAAGACTCGGAGCAGGTGAAATTCTATTAACGAGCATGGACAGAGATGGCACTAAGGATGGATATGACCTTGAACTCACTCGGACAATTGCAGAGACTGTAAGCATACCTGTTATAGCATCAGGCGGGGTAGGCAATCTCGAACATCTTTATGAAGGACTTACAATAGGCAAAGCCGATGCTGTGCTAGCAGCTTCAATATTCCATTATCGTGAGTATTCTATCAAAGAAGCAAAAGAGTATCTCAAATTGAAAAATGTCCCTGTCAGGCTATAATAATTATATTTTAAAATATGTATGAGATTTGCAGGTGTTCAATGTCTTTAATCTCATTTTATAATTACTATAAAATTGGCCGTCTTGTATTTGCCCTTACCTTACTTATCTCTTTACAGATGACAGAGATATTGAATAAAAATCTTCTGCTTTTCCTCATGCTAATAATTTATCTGTTCATAGCCTTCATACGGCTAATTATTAATAAAGAAACCCTATTTTATGCAGATTTTCTACTTGATATTTCATTAATAACAGGAATTCTACATTTTAATATAAGCACCTATTCCTTTCTGACCCTATTTTATTTACTGCCTATATTTCTATCTTCAGTTTTAATGAAAAGCCGATGGTTATTTCTCTTCCCCACTTTTGCTTCCTTACTTTATATTCTATCGTATTATTTAAACAGTTTGATTTTGTCAAGCGAGGGTATTATTAATGTCTTGCTTCATGGTTTTTCTTTTTATATTATTGCATTCGCAGGCAATGCCATGAGGGATAAGATTGATACACAGGGCAGATATATAAAAATACTTGAAGATGAAAAGATTAGGATGGAAAGTTATAAAAGATTATACCGAGTTAGTGCTGATCTCGCTCATGAACTCAGGAACCCACTCGCAACTATCTCTGCCTCTGTTCAGTTCTTAAAAGAAGGCAGAAATGACCCTGAATTAATAGATATGCTCTCAAAAGAAACCTCAAGACTTATAAATCTTGCAAATGACTTTTTAGTCTATTCCCGTCCTGAAGAATCCCCTAAAGAAAATGTGGATATAGCCGATGTAATCAAGATTCTTATTGCCCATAAAAATTCATCCAAGAAGATAATGTTTGAAATACGGGATGATGCAATTGTAACAGGCAATAGAACATATCTCGAAGCGGCATTAGATAATATAATTAAAAATGCAATAGAAGCTGCACATTCAACTGTTATGATAACTATCAATAATAATAGTTCAAATGTCATTATAGACATTGAAGATGATGGAACTGGAATTGAAGAATCTTTGAGAGACAGGGTATTTGACCCTTTCTTTACGACTAAGCAAACTGGCACAGGCTTAGGACTTTCGATATCCAATCGGATAATAGGAAGTTTTGGTGGGACTATTATGTGTAATAAATCTCAAATAGGTGGCGCTAAATTTACAGTTATATTACCACTGACTAAAAGGATAAATTATGAAAGTTTTGATAATTGATGATGAGATAAATATCAGAAGAACATTGAAGTTTATCATGAATGAATACGATAGCTCTATAATTGAGTTTGGAACTGTTAATGAAGCCAAAAACTCAATAAATGATAATGTTTTTGATATTGCCATTATAGATATTAGGCTTCCTGATGGTTCAGGAATAGAGATACTAAAGCATATCAAAGAACAGTCTCCTGATACTGTTGTGCTTATTATAACTGCATTTTCTTCAACAGAAACCGCTATTGAAGCTATGAAATTAGGTGCATATGATTATATAACAAAGCCATTCAATCTTGATGAAATAAGAATAATTATAAGGAATATCACTGAAAAAATTACCTTGCAAAATAAGGTCAAAAACCTTGAGCATTACGAAGATGCTTATCAAAGTATAGTTGGCAAATCTGTTTTCATGAGAAAAGTTTTCAATATGATTGATAAGATATCTCCATTTGATACAAATGTCATAATTATTGGCGAAAGCGGCACAGGAAAAGAGCTCGTTGCAAAGGCAATACACAACAAAAGCAGGAGAGCGGATAAGCCTTATATCGCAGTTAATTGCGCCAGTTTGCCCGGTGAACTTCTTGAAAGCGAGCTTTTTGGCTATATTAAAGGTGCTTTCACAGGGGCTTATTCCTCCAAACGTGGGCTGATAGAAGAAGCAAATCGTGGCACTATCTTTCTTGACGAGATAGGAGAAATGCCCATCTCATTACAGGCAAAGCTTCTGAGATTCCTTGAAGAAAAAAAGATAAGACCCTTGGGCAGCAACAATGAGATAGCTATAGATGTCAGGATAATCGCTGCTACCAACAGGTCTTTCTCAGAACTGCTAAGGAAAGGTGATTTCAGAGAAGATCTTTATTACAGACTCGCAACTTTCGAGATAAGATTGCCTAATTTATCAGAAAGGCAAGAAGATATACCTATTCTTATAAACCATTTTACAAAGTTGCTCTCAAAAAAATTCAATAAAGAGATTACAAGGATCGATCCTATATTCGTAGATTCAATAATGCATATGGAGCTAAGAGGTAATGTAAGAGAGCTAAAAAATATAATTGAGAGGGAAATTATACTATCAGAGGATGGCTGCTTGAGATATACACCACAGCAACCCTTTTTGTTTCCTCAAAAATCCCCTGTTATTGAACTTCCTGATTTAGGCTTCAATATAGATGATTATATTGCCAAAATAGAGGAAGAATTATTAGATAAAGCCCTTCAAAAAGCTGGCGGGATCAAGACTAAAGCCGCTGAGATACTGGGATTATCTTTCAGAGAATTTCGATATAGACTAAATAAATATAAAAAACTACAAGAAAAAGCATGACATTACCCAACCTTTTATTTATTTACTTAATTAATTTATTTTTGTTATATTTCTTAATACTATGCCATATTCATTAAACCTATCATCAGGATATATATCTGTTATCGGAGCTGGAAGCTGGGGAACCACTATTGCTGCCCTCCTTACAGAAAAAGGCTATGATACTATAATCTGGGCAAAAGAGAGAGCCGTTGCCGAACAAATAAATAATGAAAAAGAAAATAAGACTTATCTCCCCGATCTAACCTTGCCCGATAACCTGAGGGCTACTGACAATCTTTTTGATGCAGTAGCAAGTTCCAGATATATCATCAATGCAGTTCCAACCCAGTATATAAGGTCTATATTCAGTCGTATCCAATCATTTATTAATAGCGAAGCTGTGGTAATCAGCGCCTCAAAAGGATTAGAGCTTGGCACATATAAGACGCCTTCTATGATTTTAAGAGAAATATTAGGCAGACGAATTTCTGTATTATCAGGACCAAGCTTTGCTAAAGAGGTCATGGCTAAAATGCCGACAGCGGTTACCCTCGCAGCATATGATAAAAAGATAGGCTTAATGCTTCAGGAGATATTTAATACAAACTATTTCAGAGTATATACACACGATGACATTATAGGTGTAGAGATAGGGGCAGCCCTTAAAAATGTTATCGCAATAGCTGCTGGTATTTCTGATGGTCTTGGATTTGGATATAATTCTAGGGCTGCATTAATTACCCGGGGCATCTCTGAGATATCGAGGCTTGGAGTAAAAATGGATGCAAAGGAGATCACTTTTTTTGGATTAAGCGGGATCGGTGATCTAATCTTAACTTGCACATCTAATTTATCTAGAAACTATACTGTTGGATTTAAATTAGGCAAAGGCAAGCCCCTTTCTGAGATAATTAGTGAGACAAGCTCTATTGCTGAAGGAGTCACAACAACACAAGCGGCATACGAACTTTCTGTAAAATATGGGGTTGATATGCCCATTACCGAACAAGTATTTCTGACTTTATATGATAAAAAATCCCCTAACGACTCTCTTAGAGATCTTATGAACCGTTCTCTTAAGACCGAATTTTATGGACACACAAAAACTTAAGGGTATCCTTAGCCAACTCAGAAATGGAGAATTATCCATTGACGATGCCTATAATAAACTTAAGCATTTGCCATTTGAAGACCTTTCAACTGCAAAAATTGACCATCACAGGCATATCAGGACGAATATACCTGAGGTTATTTTTGCACCAAACAAAAAGATAGATGACATAATTAGGATAGCCCAAAGTATGTTCGAAAGAAGCGGAAGGTTTCTTATTACAAGGGCTACAGAAGAAATATACTATAAACTTAATTATAAGGAAGCAAAATATTATCCTGCATCAGGGGTTATTTTTTATGGAGATGAAAAAGTAAAAAGGGGCAAAGTGCTTGTTATATCTGCTGGCACTTCTGACATTCCCATTGCAGAAGAGGCTGAACTCACTGCGTTGTATCTTGGAAGTAGTGTAAAAAGGCTTTATGATGTTGGGGTTGCCGGCATACATAGAATTCTGAATCATCGCCATATGCTTGAAGAAGCAAAATCAATAATAGTGGTTGCTGGCATGGAAGGGGCTCTTCCTTCAGTAGTTGGGGGACTCACCGACAGACCTATAATAGCCGTCCCAACATCTGTTGGTTATGGCGCTAATCTTGGCGGTTTATCTGCCCTATTGACAATGTTAAACTCTTGCGTGCCGGGCATAGCTGTTGTTAATATTGACAATGGCTTCGGAGCTGGCTGCCTTGCTCATAGAATAAATATCTTAGGCATCAGGGATTTAGAATAGAGGCTTATCCCCTTTTTATTTCAGCCTCTGATTTTCTGAGATATATAGGAACTACCTTTAAAATGTCTTCAAAATTACCCTGATGAGCCTTTTTCATTCCAAGATAAGCAACATTTGAAGGTAAAGGCACCATAAGATGAGGAGGAGCAAACATAGCCTTTTCTGAGAGCTTATCTATTATATTCGCCTTATAAATTAAAGCCCCCTCACCCAGAAATACGGTGGGTATATTTATCCTTTCTAAAAGGCTTTCTATCTTTAAGGGTTGTTCATCCAATTCTTTTATAAAGTTATCACCACTCCATCTGAAGATTGCGGCATAAACTTCCTTTTTACGGGCATCTAAAACTGGACATACTTGGTGCATACAGTAAGGCAGATTCCAAGCAAAAGCCTCCAGAGTTGGAACTACTACAAACTTTTTATCCGTGCAAAAAACAAAGCCCTTTATTGTGCTTAATCCTATCCTCAATCCTGTAAATGAGCCAGGACCTATGGCAAGGGCGAAAACATCTATATCATTAATTGTTAAGTCAGACTTCTTTAAAATATGCTCTATCTCTGATAGTAATCTTTCAGAATGAGTAGCTTTCACATTTAAACGAGTTTCAGCAATTAGTAATTCGTTATCAAGCAGGGCAACTCCACCAAGAACAGTTGATGTGTCAATAGCAAGCAATTTCATTAGGTTTAAACCTTTTCAAGAGTTTTCAATTTAAGAGCAAATAGTATACTACAGACTACACAAAATATAGAAAAAATTTTCAGTGTAGATATTGTCCCCAGAATGTTTGCTGTAAAGCCTGCAATAGCATTGCCAACAGGCAGAAAACCAAGAAATACAAGAGTATAAAAACTCATTACCCGTCCCCTTAGAGAGTTTATAACTGAGTGCTGTATATAAATATTGGATGTTGCCAGAAAACTTGTAACCCCCCACCCAGTCATTGTTATGAAGCCGCAGGAAAGATAAAAATTGCCAGAGTTTGAAATACCAATAAGTGAAAATGAAAAAATCATTGCTGAAATAATAAGATAATTTGTTCTCTGACCTATTTCGCCTCGATAAGCTATTGTCAAGGCTGCTAACAGCGAGCCTGCTCCTGAACATGCTAAAAGAATACTGAATCCCTCCACATCTACATTAAGCATCTCGCTTGCGATAACAGGCAAAAGGGTAATATATGGCAATCCAAAAAGACTAAATATCGCTATTAGAAACATAATATTTAAAATTGATTTCTCTTTAACAATGAATGTTGTTGCAGCCATTATGTTACTTAAAAATCCTTCATTGTGGATTCTTATTGCTCCTTTTGAGCGTATGGTTAAAAGAGCAGCTATAACAGGGATGAAGCTCAATGCATTTAAATAGAAACATGTCTGCAGCCCTACTAAAGCTATAACGAAGCCGGCAATAAGAGGACCGACTATCCTCGCACTATTGAAAGCTACCGAATTGAGAGCTATAGCATTTGTAATATCTGCTTTTTCAACAAGCTCCCCTATGAATGCGTGTCGAGCGGGCACATCGAATGCGTTAATAAGACCTAAGAAGAAGGCAAAAAAACCAATGTGCCATATCATTACCATCTCCATATCTATAAGGATTGCAATTCCAAGGGCAGGAACCATTGAGAGCAACTGGGTCACAATGAGTATGTCACGCTTGGGATATCTATCAGCAAACATGCCTCCAACAAGAGTAAAAAGGAGTATAGGAAGGGACGAGAGGGCTGCGATCAAGCCAAGATATAGAGGGGACTTTGTAAGTAAATATACAAGCCAGCTTTGTGCTGCTGAGTGCATCCATGTGCCAGAAAGAGAAAGCAGTTGAGAAAGCCAGAAGACCCTAAAGTCTCTGAGATATAAAGATGAAAATCTATGTCTGTTCTGCATACTTTTATTATAGTGTATGTCATACAGAACAAGAAAATTAAGGATAAAAGGCATTCGAAGAGATTACACTCACTCTTCAAATTTTTTGTATAGTCAGGTTTCTCAGCCTATGATAGTTCAGTTTTTAAACCTGAACAGTTGTTTTTTTAAATTTTGAGCATCAATCTTGAATCTTGAATCTTGAATCTTGAATTTAGTGCTTGTTTATAAACTCATATAACGTCATTCTATAGCTTGACCAGAAAATCCAGACTCCGTTCCCACGAAGCTTGTCCCCGAATATAAACAGACACTATTTAAGTCTGCCACGGACTTTTTCAATTATTTCTTCAGCTATTTCCTGAGGGCTTTTCCCCTCAGTATTAATTATTATATCAGCATTTCTATAAAATTGTTCCCTTGATTTAAGCAATTCATTAATCCTATTAAGTGGGTCTTCGACCTGAAGAAGTGGTCTGTCAGTATTTTTCTCAATCCTTTTTAAGATAGCCTCTGCTGATGCAGTCAGGCATACTATCACACCATTTTTTCTCAGATTCTCTATATTGCTCTCCCTCAAGACAACACCGCCGCCAGTAGATATTACAACATTCTCCATCTCTGATAGTCTTTTTATTATATGAGCCTCTATATCTCTGAATGCAGGCTCGCCATACTCTTTGAATATATCTGTTATACTCATTTTTTGTTCTTTCTCTATAATGCTGTCAGAGTCAATCAATCTATAGGAAAGCATATCCGATAGTATCTTTCCGACTTTAGTCTTGCCCGTTCCCATAAACCCCGTAAGCACAATATTTTTCAAAAGATTAGCCTCCCTTTTTCCAAATTATTTCCACCCAAATTGAGCAATTCTTATAACAACCTCAGCAGGACAGGCGAGACGGCTGTCATGAAAGGTGAAATGCTCGGACAGCCGGGACGGCTGTCCTACCATGGTTTGAGCGTCTTATCAAGCAGGAAATGCTCAATTTAGGTTCCAATTTGGGTTATAATATTGTGTATGAAACGATTTTATTATATATTAATATTCATTGCATTTATTAATTTTTTTAATTCCGAAGCATTAGCTATAACAAGCGGCTCTCCTGTTGTTGTAACAGAAGTGCATGACGGCGATACAGTCAGCATAAGAACTAAAAGCCTCTTTGGCATTACATTGAGCATTGAGAAAGTAAGGTTAATTGGGATTGACGCACCAGAAATCAAACAAGAACCATGGGGTAGAAAAGCAAAAAGGAATCTTAAAAAATTAATCAATGAAAGTGGCGGGGTTGTTTATTTAGAATATGACCTTGATAGACGCGATCGGTTTGGGAGAATCCTTGCTTACCTCTGGGATAAAAAGGGCAGAATGCTCAATGAAAAAATGCTTGAAGATGGCTATGCAGTTCTGTATACAATTCCCCCGAATGTAAAGCATGTCAGTCTGCTTACTGATGCTCAGAGAAAAGCACGGCAAAATAAAGCCGGAATATGGGGCAAAGACGGACTCAAAGAGTCTCCAAAGGATTGGAGAAAGGAAAACCCCAGATAATATTAGCTCAAATTATATATTTATCTTTATTTTTCCTGTAATTGAGAAACTCCTCTCTTTTTGCCTCATAACCTTTCTTGCCCATCATACCGTATGTAAGGTCTTTCCCTTCTTCAACTCCGGGCTGATCAAATGGATTAACATCATAAAGAAACCCTGTCATGGCTGTAGTAATGCTGAAAAAATGGAAGAGCTGACCTAAATAGTAAGCATCAATTCTTGGGATATTGATATTGATGCTCGGTTTGCCTTTCTTCGACAAGGCTATCTCTGTTGCCTCCTGCTCAGTCTTGATTAATTCAGATAAAGAATGTCCTGAAAGGTAGCTCATTCCATCAATGTTGTTAAAAATATGAGGAATTTCAAAATCTGCTTTATAATCATCCACTGAAATAAAGATTACTACATACTTCTCCAATCCCTCTATCCATGCCTGAAGCTGAGAATGCTGATCAGTCGTTCCCACAGAAGGATAGGGCATCAAACCCCTGCCTTGTTTACCAAGACTTTCTGCCCACAACTGGCAGAACCACTCAGAGAATGACTTAAGACGATCAGAATATGGAAGCATTACAGTTATATCCCTGTTTCTCAAGACTTGAAGCAGATATAATGCAGATGATATAAAGATAGCAGGATTATCCCATAGTCTTGCAATCTTACACCTTTGACCTATTTCTTTTGCTCCCCTAAGAAGGTCATCTGAATCAATTCCGATGACCTCAGCAGTCAATAATCCAACAGGACTCAGCACTGAATATCTTCCTACAACATCAGGGTGTATAGGGAGGGATTTTAAATTATAATCACTTACAATCTTTCTTAGATTGCCTTTTTGAGGATCGGTCGTGATAACCATGTGTTTATCATGGGAAAGTCCTAAATCCTTCAATCTTTGCCATAAAATCATAAAAGAGACAGCGGTTTCTGCTGTGCTGCCTGATTTGGATATAACATTAATGAATGTCTTTTTTAGGTCTATTATCTCCAGAATAGCCTTTAAAGTCATTGGGTCAACATTATCATAGATAAATACCTTTGGCTTTTTGTGAAGGTTATGAAATGGACTGAGTGATTCCAATATTGAACGAGGTCCCAATGCTGAACCGCCTATGCCAAGAAGTAGAAAATTATCAAACTGGCGGGCAATTTTGCCGATTTCCTTTATTTCAGATGTGTTCTGCTCTGGCAGGTCTAAAAAAGCAAGTTCAGGGTATTGCCTGTTCAAGATTATCTTGTATATCTTTCCATCATCAATATTATTAAAATCATTGGCTATTAAACCATTTTTTCCTATTATATCCTGCATGATGTTTGAATAATTAATCTTAAACATTTCGCCCTCCTTTTAAATCAAATGATAATGTCAAAAGTTTTTAAGTTAGAATCTATAAAATTATAAAACTTTTAACATTACCAATCATTTTTTAATTTATCTATGTCTTTTTTCTTGAAGCTATAAATCCTTCTTTGGCTGTTATCATTAAAGAAACAGTAAAACCTGTAATAAAACCAATAACATTTATAAGCTCAAGCATTGCCAGCGCAACAAGCAAAGCAAAAATTGCGAGCATTTTAAGTGCACTTACAACCACAATGCTTGCCTGTGCAGAACCTTGATATAAAAATTTCTTTACCGCCCAGACTATTGACCAAAGGCTTGCAAGAAATACAATACTACCTATAATAACGCTGAAAGGGAATCTCCATTCAGTAAAGAATGATGAAATTATAGCCAAAATAGAGATTATAATAGGGGTCTGCTTATATATCCTTTTTATCATTATTTCCATTACTCATCCTCTCAGCCTTCTTGGCTATCCTAAAGACCTCCTTGAAACCAGCAATTATTCCTATGACGAAAAATATGGCTGACAAATAAGGGAAAGTATTGAAAAGGGAGTCTAAACCATATCCTATAGCTATCCCAACTGCCATACTTAAAACGAGATGAATGCCTACCGTGCTTGCTTCAAATACTTGTCTGAAAAGTGGTTTTTCAGGTTTTTCAGGTTTTTTTTGGGTCAATTAAAATCCCCCTAAAAATAATAAAAAATTCTTAACAGTTCTTTCTCATTTCAAGTGGATAAATGTTCCTCTCCCTTGACGGGAGCTTTTTCTTCTTATCTCCCCTCCCTTGATGGGAGCATTTCTTCTTATCTCCCCTCCCTTGACGGGAGGGGATTAAGGGGAGGGTATATTCATGCCCCTTTGTGAGACGGAGGCTCATAAGGTTTAGGTTAATATATATGATATATACCCCTCTATCTCTTTGAAACAATCTCCTTAAAGCATGGATGGTTGCGGATATTATCATATGTTTTGGATGTCTTGATATAGTTCCAGTTATTAAAGCCTTTATCTATTGCTATTCTTAACCACCTGCATGCTTCATCCTTATTATCCTGAATTGCATGGAATTCTGCCATACTATTTAAGGCATAGATATTATCAGGGCTTATCTCAAGAGCCTTCTTGATATCAATTTCTGCCTCCTCATATTTACCCATTAATAAAAAGGTGAATCCTCTATTATTAAATGCCATACTGTTTAACGGATTAAGCTCGATTGCTTTGCTGTAATCAGCTATTGAAAGTTCATAAAAGCCCATCTCTTGGTAAGCATATCCCCTGTTGATATATACCAGAGCAAACTCTGGATTTTCTTCTATAGCTTTATTGTAGTCTGAAATAGCTCTTTTATAATTGCCCATCTGCAGATAAAGATTCCCTCTGTTATTGTAAGCCCGATAATCATGTGGATTATTCAAAATGGCTTTATTATATTTCATCAAGGCGCTTCCAACTTTGTCTTTTTTAACCATATCAGTCCTTTCAAATACAAAATTTGAGCCTAACACTTAATAAAGATAATTACTATATCATCTTGTAATAAGCTACCAAAATGTTTCTAATCTTCACACCTGTTGTAAAAAATACACAGATTTAAAGACAGATTACATTAAGATATCTTAATTCAAGCAAGTAAATATTTGGTATATTTGTTGCTTAATCATTGCTTAATCATTGCTTAATGTTGCTTAATATAGCATATTTAATTTTATCTTGACAAAAAAACTTCTTCATGGTATAAATTTAGCATTAAAATTTAAAGAATTTTTTTATATGCTCCAAATATAAGGGGGGTGAGAGCGGGAATAAAAGAAAGGTCTTTTCTTAAAGTCTTTTTTTTGATCTTGAATCCGCCTTTGGCGGATATAATGCTGAACTAACCTAAAGGGGGTTAGGAAGTGAAAAAGTATTTATCTATCATTTTAGCAGTAGTTATGGTTCTCGGCTTTTCAGCGAGTGCATTTGCTATTCATGCCTCGATACCAGCCGAGACAACAGCAGTTGTTACTCCAAAGGATATCCAGATTAGCCTTGGTGGAGAAATCAGAATAAGAGGTTGGTGGCAGGATAATATTACCAATGCAGCAGGAACAGCTAATGCAGTAACAGGTTTCCCTTACAGCGGCAGCTCACAAGCAAGGTATGACCAGAGAGTAAGGCTTAGTATTGATGTGAAAGCTGGACCAAACCTTTCTGGTAAAATCCACTTGGAAACCGGCAGTGTCGGCGCAGCAGATGGCAATTCATCAGATACAACCGTCTGGGGTGCACTCCCATCTGCTGAAGGCGGAAGAAAGCAGGCAACCCTTGATACAGTCCTTGAGGCATGGATTGCTTATACAGGAAGCGGTCTTTTTGGTGTTCCCGCTGGCATCAAAGTCGGACACATGCCAATCATTGTCGGTGCAGGACAGTTCTTTGATCACAGAAGATTCGGCGATGACGCCATTCTTTTTATTGTTGAGCCCACCAAAGAGCTTGAGCTCAATCTCTTAACTGCAAAGTTAAGAGAAGGTTTATCTGCTGACAACACAGATGACAGAGATTTATATTCACTTTTAGGTGTTTACAAGCTTGATAAAAATAACACAATCGGAGCTAACTACTCTTATATCAATGAGTCAGATATCGAGATGAGCCTGCAGAACATCGGGCTCTTCGCAAGAGGCAAGATGATGGGACTTGGTTACAGCGCAACTGCTGACTTCCAGTTTGGCGATTTGACTCCAACCATTAAGGCAAGGGGCTGGGCTGCATCACTTGGAGTTAATTATAAGCTTGATCCCGTTACCCTAAGGGCATCATTTGCATATGGCTCTGGCGATAAAACATCCTCTGGTAGCAAAGATGAGATGTTCAGAACATTTTTATCCAATGTAATCAACTATACAGTTGTCTATGAATATCGTGTAAATTCAGCAGCAGGCGGATTGGGAACAGGTCTTGCCAATACCACATATTACAATCTCGGCGTTGACTATAGCCCAATGAAAGACCTCAATCTCATGCTCGATGTCTTTTTACTGAGAGCTTCAAAGAGCTTACAGCTAATTGGCTCAACATTCGGGAGAGATAAAGATATCGGGACTGAAATTGATCTTAAGGCAACATACAGAATCGCAAAAAATCTCACATACTTCATCAATAGCGGTATTCTTTTTGCTGGCGATTTCTACAAAGCAGCTCCAACAGGACCCACAAGCGATACTAAGAATGCAATTGTATTCCACCACGGACTTACACTTCGCTTCTAAGAAAGCTTAAAAGCATAAAAAAGGCTGCGCCCATAAGGCACAGCCTTTTTTTTATTTTCATTTTAGATTAGGCTCACAATAACTCTCTTATCTTTTCAATCAATGCAGAATAGGAGACTGGCTTATTCATGAAATTCAAACCGTTTTCGAATAATCTCTTTTCCATTAATATCTCAGCAGGATATCCGCTCATAAATATTGCCTTCAAGCCGGGGTTTTCTTTCAGCATCTCCAGATAAGCATCCACTCCGTTTTTATTGGGCATAATAATGTCTGAAATCAGCAGCTTTATTTTATATCGTCTTTGTTTTCATAAAACCAGAAACTACAATTGAATTTTTGTTAAGCAGGCATAAAGACCCTCCTGTCTGCGTGCAATGCACAGGCAGGCGAACCCTTTGTATTCAACAAAATTATTATGAGTCGGGGACAGCCCCGAATCTACTGCTTCGCTAACACCATCTAACCTCCCCTTAGATAAGGGTGGCAGAGAGTAGATTGATAATCAACCACTCACTATCTCATCTCAGTAATGTAGTAAATGAGCATATAAGCAAAAAGAATCAATGTAGCTCCCAATACGGTGAAACCGATTGGTTTATGCCTGATTATATCACCGGGGTAAACCTCGAGTTCTTTTTTTATTCTCTCCTGAAGTCTTGCCTTCCTGTCATCAGTGCTGATGAGCATTAAAACAGAGTCAAATGCAATCCTTCCAATGGCTTTAGGGTTTTTGATTATCCATACCAGAAATGACGGTATGGCTGAAAAAACAACAGCGTTCCACTTAGCCCCAACTGTGCTTAGCGGGTGCCTCAAAACCCACATGAAAGCACTCGCGCCTTTACGGTAGAACCAGTCAAAGTCAATGTTGGTGCATCTTATTTCAGCAGGATAGTTGCCAGATAGCATTAGCAATGTAAAAGCTAAGGCTGAGAAGAAAAGCAGTTGCAATTGATCAATTATATGATAGCCTGAATAAGGCACATAATCTACAGGGTAAGGAAGGATATTATATAAGTGTCCTGGAAATGTTCCAATGAAAACGCATAAAAAGGCTGCTATGCCCATTGCAATTAGCATATTCAGAGGCGGCTCCTTTGTCCTAATACCTGAGTCGTGGGAGAAAAAAGCAAAATAAGGTATTTTTATGCCTGAATGGTGAAAGACACCCGCAGAGGCAAATATCAACATAAACCATATAATAGTTAATCCTTCTTGACCAGAGGCGCTTACTATCATTGATTTGCTGACAAAACCGCTGAAAAGTGGAAAAGCAGATATTGAAGCAGCCCCTATGCAGCAAAATAAAGCGGTCAAAGGCATTGTCTTATATAAACCGCCCAGATCTGTGGCATTTATTTTACCTGTTTGGTGCAATACAGCTCCCATTGACATAAATAGAAGCGCTTTATATAGAATATGGCAGAAGGCATGAGCAACTGTTCCATTTAAAGATAACTGAGTTCCTATACCAACACCTACTACCATAAAACCTACCTGATTGATAAGACTATATGAAAGAACCCTTCTTAGGTTGTTTTCTATAACAGCGTAAAATATAGGGAATGCTGTCATTGCAACTCCAATCCATATGAGTATCTCGGTACCGGGAAATGATCTCGCAAGGACATAAACGGCTGTCTTAGTTGTAAAAGCACTCAGAAACACTGTCCCTGAAAAAGTTGCCTCAGGATAGGCGTCAGGAAGCCATGCATGAAGTATTGGAAATGCAGCGTTTATGCCGAACCCCAATAAAATGAAATAAGAGGCTGTCGAGTCCAATCCGATATAACCAAACTCAATAGATCCTGTCTGATGAACATGCATAATTATTCCAATCAGAAGGCATAAACCTCCGAATATATGAACTAAAAGATATCTCATTCCTGCATTTTGTGAAGCCTTTGTCTTACTCGCCCAGATGATAAATGTCGCAGTTACAGCCATTATTTCCCAGAATATGAACAAAGATATAAAATCGCCTGCAAAAACCGCCCCAACAGCACTTCCGCCATAAAGCAAACCTGAAACATGCTGACTATCATCCTTAACTTTTATTGAATACAAGAGTGCTATAAATGAGATTAAAGTAAATATATAGGCGAATACCAGGCTCATTCTGTCAACCTTGCCAAATATCAGCTTATAATCTAAAAAATTTACAACCCAATAAATTCCTTCAGGGAGATTTACAAGATTCCAAAAGGCTACAACAGGGATAAGAAGGAGAAATGCCTGTTTGAGATAACCTCTTAAAAAGGGTATAATTAAAGCGCCTATGAAAAATATTGCAAAAGGAGGCAATTCATTTATCATAATAATCCTCCCTCCTCTTGACAATAGGTCGCAAGATAAACTTAGCTGCTAAAACCAGCAAAACGCATGCGACAAAGCCAAATGTTGCATAAAATGATGGGAACCCCTCATATGCAAAATAGGGATGTTTGGGAATAAACAAGTCGATAATAATAAGCAAAATCAAAGATGTATAAAACGACCGCAAAAACCATTTAACATTTTTAGGATCATCAAAAAAATATTTCCTTTCCATATTCAATTTCTCCTTTTCCTATCAACCCCCCTCCTAAAATAGGAGGGGGAGCTCTTTTTTAATTAACTCCCCTCCTTAGTTAAGGAGGGGTTAGGGGTGGTTTGTCTTGAAGTAAAATGTCTTTTTATTTCCGTCAAAACACCCTCTGTATTCTCAAATACATATTTATTTTCAAAACGCAGTATCTTTATATCAAGACTATTTAGTGCCTGTTTATAAACTACGATTTTCAGATTTTGTCATTCCCCGACTTGATCGGGGAATCCAGTCTTTTCAATAGGTCCTGGATTCTCTGGTCAAGCCAGAGAATGACATTAAATGAGTTTATAAACAGACACTATTCAGGAATTCTGTTCTGGTAATGTCATATTCAAAACCTGCTTCTGTATAATGGATTTCTCCATCCAATTCAATGCACAACTTTTCAGAAGGGCAATAAAAATCAAGTATATAAGGGCCAACGCTATGCTGCCTCCTGAATTTCCTGTTCCCCAATTGACTATCTTTTAGAAGACCCCATAATTTAGCTTCAGCAGAAGTAAGGCTATTCCTAAGCTGTTTTATATTATGAATTTTTTCTTTCATGTTTTACTTACCACCCCTTTATCCCCTCCTAAAATAGGAGGGGAACTTTTTTTAATTAACTCCCCTCCTTAGTTAAGGAGGGGTTAGGGGTGGTTTGTGAAAAAAACTCTGTTCACATAGTTTTCAAAAAAATAAAGGCAAGATATGCTGCAAGAATTGCAAAAACTATAGGAAAAACCTTTTTATAAAACGGATCTGCTTCATGACTCAGTTCCATTTTCTCTTCTTGTTTTTGATCTATCATTAGTTCCCCCCTGTTACGCTTGTTACGACCAACCTTGCAAGATCAAGGAATATCGACGGCGCGATGAATAATGCCACCGCCCCGATTGCCGTTAAGACGAGCGGTATGACCATGATTGCAGGCGCCTCTTCGAATCCATGCCTGCTATGACCATGTCCGTGATGTTCATCGTGCTTTGCCTCCTTGAAGAAAGCGGCATACACTATCGGCAAGAAGTAGCAGGCATTCAAAATTGTGCTTCCCACCAGAACGGCAATAATCGGCAGTTGATGTGCCTCTAATGCGCCGATGCCGATATACCACTTGCTTAAAAAACCACCAAGTGGTGGAATTCCTATCATAGAGAGAGAGCCAAGGGTAAATGCTGCCATCGTAAAAGGCATTTTTTTGCCTATGCCATCTAACTGGCTAATCTCTGTTTTATGAGCTGCTACATATATTGCCCCTGCTGTAAAGAACAGGGTGATTTTGCCAAATGCGTGAAGAACTATGTGCATTATGCTGCCAGCAATAGCTGATGGTGTTAGAAGAGCAACTCCAAGAATTACATAAGAAAGCTGACTTACAGTCGAGTATGCCAGCCGCGCCTTAAGATTATTCTGCTTCAGGGCAATGACAGAGGCTACTATAATAGTGAAAGATGCGACATACGCAAGAGCTGTTCCAAGTCCTAATTCCGTGAGAAGGTTAACACCAAAAACATGCAGGACTACTTTAACCACTACAAAAACACCTGTCTTGACAACAGCCACGGCGTGCAAGAGGGCGCTTACAGGCGTTGGTGCAACCATCGCTGCCGGAAGCCATGAATGAAAAGGCATTAACGCAGCCTTAGTGATTCCTGCCATATATAGCACAAATGTGATGGTGAGAAACAAGTCGCTGATTCCAGCCGCCCTTGCATTATTCAGCAGACCTTTGTCAGAGAAATCGAGAGTGCCCACGGCTGAGTATGTCAGAAATACAGCAGTCAGTTGAAAAGCTATTGAGGTGCCAAGAAGATAAGCAATGTATCTCCTTGCCCCCTGAAGAGCCTCCGGGGTTTCTTTATGCGCTACAAGGGGATAAGTGCAGAGCGTGATAATCTCGTAAAACAGAAATGTGGTAAACATATTGCCAGACATCGCCACACCCATAGTTGCAGAAAGGGCTATCGCAAAACAGCAGAAATATCGGGTCTGTGCATGTTCATTTAACGACCTCATATATCCGATAGAATAAAAAGAAGTGATTATCCACAAGAAGGATGCTAAAATAGCAAAAAAGATACCGAGGGCATCAACTTTGAACTGTATCGTCAAGCCTGGAACTATAGAGATGACAGTATATTCAATAATCTTGCCTTCCAAAATAAGGGGTAGCATTGACATGACAAAGCCGAACTTGATAATGGCTGCCAAAATAGTCCATGCTTCTCTAAGGTTTTTCGACATATCACCTGTAAAGAATATTAAAAAGGTCGCAACCAGCGAAGTCGAAATTATTATTATTGGCGTGATTGAAGTTATAGTTTCCATTATGTCTCCTTAAAAGCCCTTTGGGACAGTATGTTGGATTAAGCTGTCTATAATCTGCCCGCTCAGGAATCCTATAATAAGCAATGATACGGTGATTACGACTATCGGCAAGAGCATGCTGAACGGGACCTCATCCCTTAAAGGCTCTTCATGGGCATTATGGTTTTCTGATGGCTTAAAAAATGTGCTCTGAATAATACGGAAAAATGCCACTGCCACCATTAAACTGCTCAAAAGCAGGAATGCTACAAAAAACCACTTCTGTGCATCGATTGCGCCTAGTATCAGATACCACTTACTGAAAAACCCGGCTGTAGGCGGAACTCCAACCATCGAAATGGCGGCTATTATGAAACAGCCCATCGTAATCGGCATCTTCTTGTGCAGGCTGAAAAGATTATTGATATTCCTGTGCCCTTCCTTATACATTATTGCACCGGTAATTAAAAACAGGCTCACCATCATGAATGAATCATTCAGTATGTGAAGCACAGAGCCTGTGAATCCCTCCCTGTTGCCCACACTTACTCCCATAACTATATATCCGACTTCAGCAACAAGTATATAGGCAAGCATCCTTTTGAGGTCATTCTGGGCAAGCGCCATTATACAGCCAAACATCATCGCCGCAGAAGCTACCCAGCCTAATATTTCAGTTGTAGGGAGTGTTTCGAGCGAGAAAGAAGGCTCAAACACAGTGAACATTATCCTTATCATTGCGTATGCACCAACCTTAGTCATTGTAGCAGCAACAAAGGCGCTGACAGTTGACGGCGCGTGGGTATAAGCATCGGGCAGCCATGTGTGGAGCGGGAAAAGGGCTATTTTGATAGCCACTCCAACAATAAAAAATGCAAAAGCTACGAGCACTACCCTTGAATGATAAAGGGGCGGAAGAAGTTTTGTGAGGTCGGCAATATTTAAAGAACCGGTCACTATGTACAGATAACCGACTCCGAGCAGGTAAAAACAAGCTCCTATAGTCCCCATAATTATATAATTGAAGGTCGCAAGCGGCGCTCTTTTATCTCCTATAGCGACGAGTGCATAGCCAGCAAGGGATGCTATCTCAAGAAAGACAAAGAGGTTGAATAAATCGCCTGTAGCAAGTATGCCCAGCAGTCCTGCAACAAGCAATAGATATATGGTATAAAAATAAATAATCTTTTCGCGGGCAAGTTCCTTTTCGATGCTTTTTTTCGAATACACAGATACAACAAAGCTTACTAAAGAAACAATAATAAGCATATATGCGTTGAGGTGGTCTATCGCATATTCGATACCCCATGGTGGCTCCCAACCGCCCAAACGGTAGCTGATATTGCCACTGTTTATAACCGTATCTGCAATAATAAAGGATAAATAGAGGCAGGAAAAAGTAGCAATAATCGTAAGCGGATAGCAAAGGCTTCTCCTCAAAAGTCCGACAGGTATGTTTATAAAAGATATTAACAATGGAATTGCTATTATTAATGCTGGCGCCTGTTCTTTCATTAGTCCTTCTCCATCTTCAAGATTGCCATAATTTCATCCTCTTCGAGAGTCCTGTATTTCCTGTAAAGCATCATAAGGACAGCTAGTGCAACCCCAAATGTGCTTACCATAACAACGATAGCTGTCAGCATCAGGACATGTGGCAGTGGGTTTAAATACTGTGGGGCGGTAATTGCCTGAGCGCCTGCTGCCAAATGTTCGCTTTTAATAATTGGGATAGTAGCCCCTCCCGTTTTGGAAGCGGTTGATATAAAAAAAAGAATTATTGCCGTCTGAAAGATATTCATCCCCACAATCTTTTTTGCAAAATTGTTCTTTGCAATCATTGCATAAAAACCAATCATCATAAGCACTATATAAATCCAATAGTTGTATTTGCCGATTATGAAATCCATTGTATCCATTATTTCACCGCTCCTTGCCTATTTTAGTGTCAGTGTCAGTGTCAGTGAGGGATTTAACTAAACCATTAAGCATCTTACTGATCTGTTCAATCTCATCTCTTAAATCAAGATATTCTCTTTCAGGTAAATATCCAAGGTCTTTTGAAAGCAGTATTTGGTATTTAAGTTCACCAGCAGAACCTTTTGCAATCCCAACAAATTGTCTAAATTCTTTCCTGCTTAATCTGTGACTGCCCTCTAATAAATTTGTGCAAATAGAGGAAGAAGACCGCCTCATCTGTGATACCAGTCCAAATTTCTCTGCTTGGGAAAAGTTTTCTGTAACTTTATAAATATCTAAAGTTAGTTTATGACTTTTCTTAAAGACCTCTAATTCTTCCGCTTTACTGATTTTATTCATTATTTCTCCTGTCACTGACACCGGCACTGACACTGACACTGTTTTCATGTCCTTCATGTTCGCCTCTTGAGGCGATATTCAAAAAAATCGAGATCATTACCGCCATTACTGCCATTCCCACGCCGATCTCAACCCCGAGAATGCCCATATACCTTGCCTTTACGGGGTCAACAGGCAGTATTTTATGGAGGACGCTGTAATCAAGAAAGTTCCCGCCTAAAATCACACATAATAACCCGATGCCTCCATAAATAAAAACCCCTAAACAGCATAGAATGGTATTGAGGTTTTCGCTCATGTGGCTTTTTGCCACTCTTATATCGTATGCTATGACCATCAGAATAAAGCTTGCGGCTAAAATACAACCTCCCTGAAAGCCTCCCCCGGGGCTGCCGTGTCCATGAGCTATGACATAAAGGCCAAATAGCTGCAATGCAGGGACAAGCAGTCTGCTCACAGTTTCTATGACTACATTTTCATATCTATTAATCATCAGAAGTCCTCCTCAAAAGCATCAAACAGATAATGCCTGCTGTGAAAATAACAACGGACTCGCCGAATGTATCGTATCCTCTGTAATCAGCGAGAACTGCTGTAACTATGTTTGGAGTGGCTGTCTCCAGAATTACCTTTTCAATATATCTCGGAGATACATGAGCATTAGGCGGGGAATTAGGGTCGCCCCAGTCGGGCATGTCAACAGTAGCATATATGAGGAGAAACCCGGTTATAAAAGTCGCAAAGAATGCTATAATCTTCAATCTTTTGTCCTCCTCGTCATGTGAAATACCGCCCCGATAAAGAAGGCTGTGCTTATACCGGCTCCAACCGCCGCCTCTGTAAAAGCCACATCCACCGCGCCCATCCCAGTCCAAAGCAGGCACATCAAAAAACTATATGCGCCCAGAAGCAAAGCCGAACTTAAGATATCTTTAACAGTAATGGAGGCTATTGCGCAAATAACTACTATCAGAAGGATTAAAATATCCAATTGCCATATCATTGCTGCACCTCCTTCTTTTTTGTCCATGGCTTAACGCTGCAATCAAATCCTGCCTTAGTAATAGCATGAGTGGCAGTTGGATTTGCTATAAAGATGAAAATCGCTATGAACATTATCTTGGTACTCACCAGCACAGTTCCAAACGACAACCCGCCGTCGAGATTATAAATAGCCAGACCCATGAGACACAAAAATGCCCCAAGTGTGTCTCCCTTGCCGGTTGCCTGCATCCTGCAGTAGTAATCGGGCATACGAATGAGTCCTACTGTTGCTGTGAAGAAAAAAAATACCCCGCCCAAAATGAATAATATTGAAATAATCTCCAGAATAGACATCTATTTGCTTGCCTCCCCCTGTTTAAGATGTTTAGAACCAGGTATTATGCTCTTTCTCGAAAAGAAGAACTTCGATATTGCCAATGTCCCGATAAAGTTTAGTATGGCATATCCCATGGAGATATCAATAAACATATCCGCCCTATCGTAAATAAAACCTATGAGCAAAAGAATAACAGTTGTTTTAGTGCCTATTACGCTTACGCTAACGATTCTATCCATTATGGTAGGTCCCTGAATAGCCCGGTAAAGACAGACCAGAACCAAAAGACCAAGCGACATGCCAATCCACAAAAAGAAGCTAATCATTTGTCCTCCGCAAATACATGGGCTATTCTGTCTTCCATCTCACCCGTATTGAGGTCGTCTGTAACTTTTTTATCGAGACAGTGCACAAGGAACTCTCCATCCACAATTTCAGCGGTAATTGTGCCGGGCGTTAGTGTAATGGAATTTGCAAATGTCATTATAGAAACATCTTTTTTTAAGTTATGCTTATAGCTCACAACCTCAGGGTCTATCGGCATAGCGGGGTTCAGGACGATTTTGGCAACATGGATGTTGGATAGGATTATCTGATACATCAGCCATGGGATATACATAATAAACCTGAAAATCTCCGCAATATCTCCTGCTCTGAATTCCGTCCGTTTAAAAAGCAAGTCATGCGACATAAAGGTAACGAGCAGGCAGGAGATAACCCCAAGCGAAAGATGGAAGGCATCAAGAAGCCCCGACCAGATAATCCAGTTAACAAATAATACAATGAAAGTTATTGCATACCTCATAACATCTCCTTTATAAAGTATCAAGCGTTATCCTAAATTGCTTTTATTTCATGACCTTTCTAAAGTTTCCACACCTTGAAACCTGTATTAATGAAGTTTCTTTCTACTTCATTAATAATAAGCCATATTTTTTGACACCACATTAAACACCAAAATAAGAAATTTTTTCAAATCAGACAACTTTATATTTCATTAAATAATCTGCATAGAAAACCCGTAGAGTCATTTTCATTTAATCCCGAGAAACGGCAGTTCAGGCCATGCCGTAAGCGGCCAGTAAATACCTGCACCAATCGTTACAACAATTAAGCAGAGGATTGCCCACGGAATTGCTACCTTAATAAAATCGAGCTGGCTGAAATATCCTGTGCTATAGGCAATAATAGTTGGAGGACATCCTATAACGAGCATAATAAAGGATGTTGATATAGGAGCTGAAAGGGCTATTGCCGCATCTGGAATGCCCATTGTTTGAGCCATTGGAATGGTTATCGGCAATATAAGGGCTGTTGCCGCTGAATTGGACATAAAGCTCGACATAACAGCACCTATAAGCCCGGCGCCGGCAAATACCACTACCCAACTCTGCCCCTCAAGCATTGGAATCACCTGACCTGCAAGCCATTTTCCAGCTCCTGTATCGAGCATTGCAACACCCATTGAAACACCTGCTCCAAATACAACCCATGATTCCCATGGGAATTTTTTGATGACCTCAGTAAAGCTGACAAGCTTAAACCCAAATATCAATGCCAAGACACCTGCTGCAACGACGCTGTAATGAACCTTTGTCAAATCCGTGAGGCTCCAAAGAATAAAAGCCAATGCGAAAAAACCAATAACCCCTTTTTCCTGTTTGCTCATTGGAGGTAGCTTTTCAGCTGCAAGAGATGCGGGAAGTTCCTTGACTTTAGGCGGATAGATCAGATAAACAACAGCCCATGTTGCCAAAGCAGTAAGAATAGCTAAAGGAAAGTTTCTCAATGCAAACTCTATAAATCCCATTTCATATCCGGTTACAGTCTTTAATGTCTCTACCATAACGGGGTTTCTGCCTCCACCCAACAACGTTCCAAAGCCTCCGGCTGATGCAGATAAAGGGATGAGCAAGATAAAAAATTTGCTCAGATTATTGCTCTTTTGAGGCGTAATGCCCATAGCTGCAAAAACAGGTAGAAAGCTAAAAAGAAGAATAATGGTTATTGTAGCATCATGAAATATTGAAGAAAGCATTGTAGATGATATTGCTACTATAAGACTCAGTTTTTTGACATTTGTTCCCGCAGCCTTTATTATAAGACTGAGCAGCCTCTTCGCAACGCCTGCCTCATTTAATATAACGCCGAACATCATAATCATTAGAACAAACATAACTGCGGGGCTTGCAAAAGGCTCCCAAGCATTTGCTGGTGTTTGTATCTTAAACAAGATAAGTCCACCGCCTGCAATCAGAGCTGTAGCGCCGATAGGTAATGCTTCGGTAACCCATAAGAGAACTACGGTTATTAAAAGAGCTAAAAATCTATGCCCCTGAACTGAAAGCCCTTCCGGTGTCGGCAGCAATGCAATACCTAAACCAATAGCTAAAGATATAATTACGCCAATAATAATTGATTTGGTTGACTTTTCAGGTGCTTCAGGGTGCTCTTCTACCTCTGGAGCAACCGTAATTTCAGGCGGCGGTTCTGGCAAACCACCTTTATGTTTAGTATCCTCTGCTTTTTCTGACATAATATTTCTCCCTAATTTTATTATGCTATTAAGTTTATAAAGTTAAAAAGGCAACTGAGCCTGCTCGCTATTCATACAAAATACTAACTTTCCAATAAGATATTTGAAATCTCGTTAAAAACATCTAACATCCTGATAACGCCGATAAATTTCCTGCCGTTCTCAAGAACGGGGAGCGCCACCTTGCTGTGATGAACCATTAAAAAAGCTGCTTTGATTATCGAATCATCTGGAGAAACGAATAGTTTTGCAGTGACCATAATCTCGCTTACTGGCTTTTCGGCAAGTTTCTTTGATTCTTCGCTGAACAAGTTCGCTTCAAAAGTGCTCATGGCATTTTCGATGTCAACACTCGCAACCTCATCAAGCATTATTTTAGGCTTCATTATTTTAGGCTCTAGTCCCCGTATAATATCGCTCGGCAGAAAAGAGCCCATAAGGTTGTACTTCTCATCAAATACAAATACTACAGGCGGATAAAAGAGCTTTTCTCCCTCCACGAAGGATTTTTTGATTATTACCATTGCCTGTTTGATAGTAAACCAGTATGGGATATGAGGAAACTTGAAAATATCCACCATCACTTCTTTGACTTTCTTATTATTTGACATAAACCCTCCTTCTAATGAAACTCGTATTGTCAAAATTAACCACAGAGAACACAGAGAAAATATTAAATATTAATAAGTTAAGAGGAATTCTGTTCCCTCCCCCTCAACACTTTCTAATAATCCAGTCCCCAATATTGAGTGAACTTCTATCGCACAAGATATTATACGTTCCGTTATACTTTTTCATGGGAATTCTTTCGGAGCAAGAGAAACTTCAGAGTTCACAGAGTTTTTAAACCT
>DYHD01000024.1 GCA_020724365.1 Thermodesulfovibrio yellowstonii
TTATTAATATTTAATATTTTCTCTGTGTTCTCTGTGGTTAATTTTGACAATACTTAAAAATATTTAAGGAGAAGCATATGAAAGTACTCGGAGTATCAGGTTCACCGATTGAGAACAGCAACACAGACAGGGCGTTAAAACTTGCATTGCAATCTACAGGACTTAAAACAGAGTTTATCAAACTCACCAATTATACCGTGGCGCCGTGTCTGGCATGTTTAGGCTGCGTGGAAACAAATAAATGCATCATTCAAGATGACGGCATTTTATTGGCAGAGAAGGCTAAAGAGGCAGATGCATTGATAATAGCAGGGTTTACGCCCTACTCATCATTGGATGCCCGGACAAAAGCCTTTATTGAACGGCTCTATCCGCTCAGACATATACATGGTTATATGGCTGGGAAACCGGGCGCTGCCATTATTACCTGTGCTGTGCCAGCGGACAATGAAATGCTCCCGCCTGCATGCGATTTCGGCATAAATGCAATAAAGTTTTACATGATGGAAGAAGGGATGGAATTTATCGGGGAGGTTAGAGTTAAGGGAAACGTTCCTTGCATAAAATGCGGGCATGGAGACGGATGTAACATGTCCGGCATCAAAATGTTGTATGGAATGGAGGCTACCGTAGGGTCGGTAGGTGTGAATACGTTTGAAGAACAGGCTGAGGCGATGAAAGCGGCTGTTGAAATAGGGAAAAAGATTGCTGATAAGCTAAAATCAAAACAACCTTAAATCTCCCCCCTACCCCCTCTTTGCCAAAGAGGGGGTATTTTCGGAGCAAAATAAGCACTTGAATCCTTTTTAGCAACTAAATTGGAGAAGAAACTGAAATATTTAGTTTGGACAGGTATAAAATGTATTCACTGGTGTCCAAAATAATATTTAAACAGTGATATGACACGATTTCTTAGCCAAAGAACTACCTTCGTGCAAATGGTAAATGCTTGACAGACTTCATATTAGTTTCACAATATTTGGGTTGAGGCTTCCGCTTCGTCTTCAGCCTCGGTGAGGTTACCCGTGGCTTTGACTTCAGAAATCGCATCATATCACTGCAATTGCATTGCATCAAAGAATTTAGTTTGGACAGATATGAAATGTGTTATATTAGCTTGAAAAGGGGAGAAACTGTTTTTTTATGGAATGCCTCTGTAATAATGAAGTTGCTGAACTTTCCTCTGCGTGTATCGGACAACTTTGGGTTTTCGAGAACTTACAAATGCCGGAAAAGGAGGCTATTGTCAAATCAGCCTTTCGTAAAGCCTATAAGCGGGGAGAAGTCGTTTTTACACATGGAGATGCAGCCGATAAAATATTTTTGATAAAAGCAGGCAAAGTAAAATTAACTAAAGTTACAGAAACCGGAAATGAGATAATCCTCGATATACGCAAAGAAGGAGATTTTTTAGGTGAGCAGACGCTTGCCGAACATTTTGACTATCCTCTGACAGCGACCTGTATTGACGATGCCTTTGTCTGTGGATTTACCAAGAATATATTCGAAAAGCTTGTTTTAGATTTTCCAAATATTGGACTGCAAGTCATAAAGAATTTAAGCAAACGAGTAGATTTACTGACCTGCAGAACAGAAACATTGACCTTTGCCAGTATTGAGGAGAGACTTTATGGAGTGCTTATGAATATATCAAAAGAACACGGAATAAGGGACAAAAGGGGAATTCTCGTAACAATTCCTCTTACTCACGAAGAGCTCAGTTTTCTTGCTGGTGCGCACAGAGTAAGTATCACGAGAGCTATAAAAGGTTTAAAAAAAGCAGGGAAGCTGACACAAAAGGGGAAAAGTCTTATTCTTATAACTGGGAGCTGAAATTATACCGCCGATATTTTGGCTGTGAAGACATTAATTATATAAAATCCCTCCTAACCTCCCTTTGCCAAAGGGAGGGATGTGTTTACCCTCTATCAAGAGGGGTAAGGGATGTGTTTACCCTCTATCAAGAGGGGATTAAGGGGTGTGTTTACCTCTTTGGCAAAGAGGGGCAAGGACTGCCTGCCGCGACTGCGGCGCAGGCAGGGGAGATTTTTCAATAATGACGCCTTACTTATGCACTCCTTAGTAATTAAATAAAAACTGAAATATTTCGGTTCTGGAGTTTACCCTAAAATGAGGCATATCAAATCCTTATTGGTATTTCACTCTATTTTTTAATATCTTTCCCAGATATTACTCACAAAACTTTTACTATTTCCGAGTTGTTTCAAAAATCTCTCAGTCCCTGAATTAAAAAAGAAAGCAATACCATTAAGGGCGTTGCTGCTATCTTTTAGTATTGTTTCATTTCTGAGCCTAAGGAGGGTTTCTATTGTTCTATAGAGGAGATAAACCTCCTTTAGTTTTTCTGCATCACTAAAGTCTATTAAACCCCCTTTTTGCAGCATTTTTATTGCATAAAAGGTATTCTGCAGGAGCAGTGCTGGATTTTTCAGGCAGTTATGAAGCTGCATATATTGCACAAAAAACTCCAGCTCAGCAAGCCCCCCCAAGCCGTATTTAATGTCATAGGAGCTGTTATTTATATTTTCTTTTGAAAGTTCCTTCTGAAGTCTTTCGCACATCTTTCTTATATCATCCTGTTTTATCTCATTTGCCCTCTTAAGCAGCACCCTGCGTCTTAAATCATGAAAAGCATGCTTATTTCTGACATTACTGCTTAATGCTCTTGCCTTTAAAAATGCCTGAAGCTCCCATAGATGAGCATTCAACATATAATAACTCTCGATGCCTTTTAAAGAGCTTACAAGAACGCCTTTACTGCCGTCAGGTCTTAATCTCGTATCAATCCTATATCCTATTGCGTCCTTTGTATATGAAGAGATAATCCTTATAAATTTTTCAGCCTTTTTGATATCACCATGAGTGGGTTCATCCGGGCAGATAAAGATAATGTCTATATCTGAATTGAATGTTATTTCCCTCCCACCAAGTTTTCCTAATCCAATTATAAACAATTGGGATTGCTCCATGTCCTCTTTTGATAAAATTTCGGATTGCAATACTGTAATCATTATTATCTCAGCAGTCCGACTTAAATATACCATAAGCTCCATTACAGTTATTCGACCATTTAAAAATAAGACCCCTAATCGTATTTCCTGAACCCTTCTGAATAATCTTATTGCAGTTGAGACGCCATATTTTTCTATAAGGAGAGTTAATTCATCCCTCAAAATATCAGGTGTCTTTTTCCCCAGTTCGCCCAAT
This sequence comes from Thermodesulfovibrio yellowstonii, assembly GCA_020724365.1. Taxonomy (GTDB): domain Bacteria; phylum Nitrospirota; class Thermodesulfovibrionia; order Thermodesulfovibrionales; family Dissulfurispiraceae; genus DYHD01. Next base: position 3,229 of record DYHD01000024.1, read on the forward strand.
ACGAGCGAATCTATATATTCCGGACTACTCATTAGGATTTTAGATAGGTATTCACTGTTAGAAAAAATAAAGTTAAGTGCAGAGATTATCTCCTGTCTCTTCGATATTGACTCAAGATAGGATTCACGACTAGCAAGTATATTTGAAAAATCTACTAACTGTAAGAGAGAGCTATCAGGATTTGTGCCTTTTAGTGCTTCATCAACAAACTTTGGGATTATATCTTCAAGCAATCTTCTGCCTCTTAATGTCTGGAAAGAGTATATTGAATTTCTGATCTTTGCAAGATATTGAATCGCCCTTCTTGGCTCTTTGATTTTTGTTTTTGAAAGTTCCTCCATGATGAGACTTTCAATAGGTGAGTCCAACTCCCAAAAAACCGATTCCATTATTCTGCTTCCAGAGTCCTTTTCTAAACGAGAATTTATTGACTCTTTACCTTTAACTTCAAGCAGTGAATCATAAATCTGCCTTACTTTAAATCTTTTTGAATAAAGAGCCGATATAAAAGGCACTTTATCGTTAAAGCCCATCTTTTTTGCCAATATATCAATATCCCTTTCATGCATGGGGATTGTGTGAGTCTGAATATCATTTAATTGCTGAAGCCTATGTTCAAGAGTTCTTAAAAAAATATAGCTTAAAGAAATATCCTGAAAATCTTCATAACCTATAAGAGCCTTTTGTAAAAGCCTATGTAGAGCTATAAGAGAACTGCCTTCCCTCAATAATGGCTCTCTTCCACCGTATATAAGCTGAAATATCTGAATGAAAAATTCGATCTCCCTAATGCCACCAAAGCCTCTTTTTATATCCTTGCTGGATGTTCCTGGCTTTATTTGCTCCACCTGCGATTTAAGCATCCTTATCTCTTCAATAGCATCAAAACCGAGATACTTTCTATAAATGAAGGGTCTTATAATTTTTATAAACTCTTCGCCCGTCAGGATGTCTCCAGCAACAGCCCTTGCCCTGATAAGGGCAGCCCTCTCCCATAATTGCCCCCATGATTCATAGTATTCTTCATAACCGCGCAGATTTAAGATGATGCTTCCTTTTTGTCCCTGTGGTCTTAATCTGAGGTCAACCCTGTATGCAAAACCATCTTCAGTATTTGCTGAGAGAAACCTGCAATATTCTTCTATTAATTTGCAATAAAACTCGAAAAATGAGATTTTATTAATTATTACCCCTTGTGGAGATAGAATGCCAGATGTATCGCCTTCATCCTTATATGCAAATATCAAATCAACATCTGAGCTGTAATTAAGTTCATAAGAACCAAGCTTGCCTAAGGCTATAACAACTAAAGAATCTTTTTCAGGCAAACCATACTTATTTATCAAGAAGGGATTGATAAAATTAAGCGACTCAGAAAGTATTGCATCAGCAAGTATGCTAAGTTCATACATTGTTTCTTGAAGAGTAGTTCTTTTAAGGATATCCTTTAAGGTTATAGGCAATAGCTTGTCTTTTTTGAAATTTCTGACCACTCTCATGCCTTCCTTAAGTGTATTACACCCTATGAATAGTTCATGTAATTCTTCCTTTAGGCTTTCAATTTCGACGGTTTTATTGAGAATTTCTAATGATTTAAAAAGCGAATCAGGGTTATTTATACAATAGCTTGCAAGAAACTGAGAAAAAGAAAAGAGCATCGCTACCGGATATAAATTACTATTTAACCTTTCAGAGTAATCAGGATTTTTATCCATAAAGGTCTCGATGTTATTATTAGCCCTTTCAGGGTCAGGCAGATTTGAAGGAAGTCCTAATCTCATATTTTTCAATGACACTAAAATTTAATGCATGTTATTAACAATCTAAAATTACCGCCTTACCCTTATAAGCAGGTTCTATTTTGAATCAGGCGAAGTATGTTCACTCCAAAGTCTTGGGTCTAATGCATCTCTGAGACCTTCCCCGACAAGGTTATAGCTAAGAACAGTAAGCAGTATTGCTAAGCCCGGATATACAGAAAGCCACCATGCAACGGTTATATTATCTTTGCCGGAGGTCAGTATATTGCCCCAGCTCGCTTCAGGCGGCTGCACCCCAAGCCCTAGAAAAGAGAGGCTCGATTCTATTAAGATTGCCCCAGCAATGCCGAAGGTGGCAGCTACAAAGACAGGCGAAAGGGCATTTGGTAGTATGTGTCTAAAAATTATCCTAAAATCACTTGCACCTATAGCTTTTGCGGCAGAGATGAATTCCCTCTCTTTTAATGTTAAAAACTCAGCCCTCACAAGCCTTGCTACATCCATCCAGCCCGTAACTCCTATTACAATCATTATGGTAGTAATACCAGGCTCTACGATTGCAATTACTGCCAGAATCAAAAAAAATGTAGGGAATGCAAGCATAACATCAACAAACCTCATTAAAATTGCATCTATTGCTTTACCATAATATCCAGCAATTGAACCTACTATACAGCCTAATAGAATGGCAATGCCTATAGCAATAAACCCAACCTTTAAAGAAACCCTGCTGCCCCAGATCATCCTTGTAAGCACATCCCTGCCAAGCTCATCAGTCCCAAAAGGGTGATGGATGCTCGGAGGCGAGAGAACTTTATTCACATCAATTGCCGTTGGATTATAAGGTGATATAATAGGAGCCAATAGGGCAATTGTTGATAAAATTAATATCACTATTAACCCTACTACAGAGAGCTGATTTTGTTTAAATCTTCGCCAGATTATTTTGAACATAAGAATATTTACCTATGATACTTTACAACAAGAAATCTTTCTGATTCGAGATACTCTACCGCAGCATTTAAAACCTTTGATTTGCCTATTAAAAGCAATAAATCCCCAGATTTCAAGACAAAATTGGGAGAAGGATTGTGATAAATTTCATCTCCCCGATGGATAGCTATAATTGTTGCGCCTGTCTCTGCCCTTAAATGCAGTTCTTTTATCGAGTGTCCATCAGCCTTTGAACCATCTTTAATAAGATATGTCTCTGTTTCTATTGTTTTCATTAAATCATATCTTTCAGTAAGAAATTTAATTGGCAATGAGGTGGTTCGCAAGGTTTTGTAATGATTTCTTCTGATATTGTTTATGTGCTCATTTATAATATTCCTTGGCACTTGATAATTATGGAGTGTCCGAGAGAATATCTCTATTGATGTCTCAAACTCTTCAGGGATAACCTCATTTGCACCAAGTTTTGTCAAATCGTCTATCTCTGAAACATAACGAGTTCTTACAAGAATATGTAAGTTAGGGTTTTCTTTCCTTGCAATCTGAACAATCCTTCTTGTGGCAGCAGCATCAGATATGGCTATTACCAAAACCCTTGCCTTGTGGATGCCAGCATGATTAAGTATCTCAGGGCTTGTGGCATCACCATAAAATATCGGTTCCTTTTTTTTCTTTTTCTTTACTGTATCAGCATTTAATTCTATAACTATATAAGGAATTAGTGCATCAGCAAGAACACGAGCGAGATTTTTGCCATTTATACCAAACCCAACGATTATTACATGCCCCGTTACAGAAGATAATATCTTTGGAGTTTCCTTAGAAACACCTGATCTTAAGAGGTTTTTAATAAAACCTAATGATATAATTCTATCTGATAATCTATTGGAATATCTAATTACAAAAGGTGTCATCACCATAGTAATAACCGAAGAAGATAGAAATATTTGATATAAATTATCCGTAATCAGTCCTACTGATCTCCCAACTAAAGCAAGAACAAATGAAAACTCACCCACCTGAGCAAGACCAAATCCTGTATTAAATGAATATTTCAAATTACTTCCAGTAAAAGAAGCAGCTAAAGTTCCAGTAATCATTTTCAGACAAAATATCCCTAAAACAACAGCAAGTATCTCGGTATAATGGACTTGAACAAAACTGATATCCATTAACATACCAACTGATACAAAGAAGAGACCTATGAAGCTATCCTTAAATGGCAGTATCTCAGAGGTTGCTTGAGAGGCATATTCTGATTCTGAAATAATTAGCCCAGCTAAAAAAGCTCCAAGAGCTAAAGACAAACCAAACTTTGATGTCAATAAGGCAATACCAAAGCATAAAAGGATAATGACAGATATGAAAAGCTCGCGGCTTTTTGTTCTGACTACCTGATGTAAAAGCTCAGGCACAATCCACCTTGCAGCAATTAAAACTACAGCAACGATTAATGCAGCTTTTATCATTTTGTAAGCTATTTCATAAAGCTCAATGCCATTTCCGCTCATAGCAGGAGTCAGAAGCATGAGAGGAACAACGCATAAATCCTGAAAAATTAGAATGCCAATCAACATTCTGCCATGTGGGGTATCCATTTCGCCTCTATCCTGAAGCATTTTCAAGACTATAGCTGTGCTGCTTAAAGCGATTAAAAAGCCAAAGAATATGGACTGGTATATATTTGATATAAACAAATAGGCAATGCCAGCGGAAAAAATGATTGAAAGAATGACCTGTGACCCACCACCCCAGATTATTATCTTTTTCATTTTCATTAGATAAGTGAGTGAGAATTCAATGCCAATAACAAAAAGGAGGAGTATTACACCAATCTCAGCAAGCAGTTCAACTTCATGTATGTCCCTTACTAATCCCAGCCCATGCGGACCAACAAGCATTCCAGCCACAAGAAACCCTACAATAGAAGGCACTTTTATCCTGTTCAGCACAAATACAACTAAAGCAGATATGCCGAATATAATCACTAGAGTTTGCAAAAAGTCATATTGAGGCATGGTTTTATATTTTAAAATAAATCGGTTAGTGAGTGTTTTATTTTTTTATATAAAAATAAATAAAGGTTCAGGTTAATAACCTGAACCCAAATAGACATTTAAAACTCAACAGCATATTGAAAAACTCTTTTTATCCTTTATCCATCATTCCCGCGTAGTACAAATACTTGTCTCACACTTATGCCTGCCCTTTCAAAATAAAATTCATTTTTTTAGGTTAAGGCAGTGGTGTGCCGCTTATTAACCTAAAGATGTCATTGTAAATGGCAAAAGCCATTAGGCTCAGAAGAAAAACCCAGCCAATCTTATGTGCTATCAAAATCGTCTTATCGCTCAAGGGTTTTCCTCTAACTGCCTCAATCGCCATAAAAAGAAGATGACCACCATCAAGAACAGGTATTGGGAGTAGATTTAAGATGGCAAGATTTATGCTTATTGCAGCAAAGGTAAAGAAACTGAGGGCTCCTGCTTCAGCCTGCCTTTCAGCAAGGCTAAATATCATTATAGGACCGCCGATAGTATCAGCAGGTATAATTCGTTGAATCAGCTTTATTATGCCTATCACAGTGAGAGAGGTTATCTCTAATGTCCGCAAAATAGCGTTTTTAGCCGAAGTAAAGACATCCTCACTCACTGTAAATATCTCTCCAGATGGTTTTACACCTATAAGACCTATCTCTTTTTCCTCGCCGAAGATGTCTTTAGTTTTTTTACTCTCAGGGGTGATAGAGATGATAGTGAAGGTTGAATCTCTCTGTATTTTAAGAGAAATAGGTTTATTAGCGCTGCCATGTATTACTTCTGTCATATCAGTCCATTTCTCAACCGGTTTTCCATTGATTTCTATTATCCTGTCGCCTTTTTGGATCATCGCCTTGGATGCCGGGCTATTATCCAATACTTCCCCAATTATGGGCATTAGAACAGGGATACCGATGAGAAACACAAAGAAAAAAATAACTACTGCAGTCAGAAAGTTAAAACATGGACCTGCAAAAACAATAGATGCACGTTTAAATATCGGCTGATTCTTGTAAGATCGTTTTCTTTCTGATTCATCTAATTGATCGTCTGGCTCTTCACCAAGCATTTTAACATAACCACCAAGAGGTATCGCAGAAAGGAGATATTCTGTTTCACCTATTTTTTTACCAATCACCTTGGGTCCAAAACCAAGTGAAAATTTAAGGACTTTCACACCGCTCAATTTTGCAAAGATGAAATGTCCCAACTCATGAATAAATATCAAAAAACCAATTAATAAGACAGCGGATAAAAATGTCATTTATTTATTTCCTCTATTGTTTTCTTTCTTGCCCATTCATCAATATTTAAAATGGCATCAATATTTTCGGCAGGCTGATTAGTATGTGCATCCATAACTTTCTTTATTATAACAGGAATATCATTAAATCCTATAATTTCATCTAAAAAAGCCTTAACTACAATCTCATTTGATGCATTGAGAACCGCTGGCATTGTGCCTCCTGCATCCAGCGCCTGATATGCAAGAGAGAGGGAAGGGAATGTTCTGTGGTCTGGTTTATAAAAATTGAGGGGAGTTATTTTATCCCACTTAATAGTTTTCATAACATTATGAAGCCTTTCAGGATATGAAAGGGCATAAGCAATAGGTCCTTTCATATCGGGTTCTGACATCTGGGCAATAAAGCTCCCATCATTGAATTCTACGATAGAATGAATGATACTTTGTGGATGAATTAAGACATCAATCCTATCTGGTGGCATATTAAATAAATGATGAGCTTCTATCACATCAAGTCCTTTATTCATAAGTGTAGCCGAGTCAATCGTTATTTTCTTGCCCATCTTCCATTTAGGATGTTTTAATGCATCCCTGAAAGAAACATATTGTAGTTCATTAAAGGTCTTTCCAATGAATGGTCCGCCAGATGCTGTAAGTATTATTTTTCTCACCGAATCTCCTTTGATTCCATTAAGGCATTGGAATATAGCACTATGTTCGCTATCAACAGGCAGTATAGCTGAGCCATGCTTTTCTGCTTCAGACATGACTATCTTGCCTGCTGTAACCAATACCTCTTTATTAGCAAGTGCAATTGTTTTTCTTGCCTTAATTGCTGATAAAGTTGGTAGGAGACCTGCAAAACCGCTTATGGCTGAAATGACGATATCTGCCCTATCAAATTCAGCAACATTACATATACCTTCCAAGCCATGCAAAATGAAAGGTTGCCTGATTCCGTTCATCATGCCTTTTAAATTTCTATATGCTTTCTCATCACCTAATGCAACTATCTCTGGCTTGAATTTGCTTATTTGTTCACGCAGAATGGATATATTTGTATCAGCCGTCAAGCCTATAACACGAAACTTATCAGGAAACATTGAGATTACATCCAGTGAATTTTTGCCTATAGAACCAGTTGAGCCTAAAATTACAATATTTTTCATATTTTTTATAAAATTAATACAAGCCAATACAATACAACACCTGCAAAAAGGGCACTGTCTATCCTGTCTAAAACACCTCCGTGACCGGGTATTAGAGAGCCTGAATCTTTAATATTGGCATCACGTTTAAACATTGATTCAACTAAGTCTCCGACAATAGAGACGGCACCTATTATCAAACCAAATAAAGAAAGAATATATATATTAACATCTTTTAATACCAGCAAACCCATTAGAAGTCCAGCCAACATACCACCAATAAGAGAACCAATTGCGCCCTCTATAGTTTTATTAGGGCTCACTGACACATAAAGCTTTCTTTTCCCAAAATTCTTGCCTATGTAATATGCAAGAGTATCTGACATCCATACACATGCATAAAGAAAAAGTATCCAATCTACCCCTTTGAGCCTCAGAAGCCATTGTGCATACAGTAAGTTTGGGATATATAAAAGCCCGATAAGGGCTGGGGAAATGTCTCTTAATGAATTAGAAGGTTCTTTGATTAAAAATAGTCTCGCTGTTGAGATGAGCATAAATGAAAATACAAGAATAGGAAAGTGGTGGGTTGATAGGTCATAACTTCCACCATTTAAATAATCCCAAAAAGGATATCCTAAGATTAAGACTCCACATATTATAGCTAAGAAAGAAAGCATTCCTCTACAACGATACATCTTATGCAATTCAATCTGCGCAAGAGCACTTACGACTATTAGGATAAGGAGGAAAAAAATAGGGGGAAGCTTCGTTACATAAAGATAAAGCAGAGGTATAGCGATTATTGCGGTGATTAAACGATTAAGGTGCATTTAGCGGCTCTGACTGCAAACATTCCCGAAGCGTCTTTCTCTGGATTGATAATCATATATAGCTTCAAGCAGCTCTTCCTTTGTAAAATCTGGCCATAAGGTAGGAGTGAAATAAAATTCTGAATAAGCAGACTGCCACAGTAGAAAATTGCTTAACCTTTGCTCACCACTCGTTCTTATAAGCAGTTCGGGATCGGGTATGCCTGCAGTATCCAAAAGTTTGCTAATGCAGTCTTCAGTTATCTCATGGACGGGGATTTTAAAATTAATTAATTTTTTAATAGCTCTTATCAGTTCATCTCTTCCGCCATAGCTAATGGCGCACTGAAGGGTTAATTTACTATTGCTTTCAGTGGATCTCTCAATTAACTCTATTAACTTTCTTAGCTCTCCAGAAAGCCTCTCTCTATTACCGATGACCCTAAACCGAATACCTTTCTCAATAAAAACATTAAATTCGCCCTTCAATGTATCTTCAAGCAAGCCCATGATAATAGAAATCTCATCATTGGGTCTTCTCCAATTTTCAATAGAAAAGGCATAAAGGGTTAATACCTCAATACCCATTCTATATGCTGTTTCAATTATCTCTCTTGCCCTTGCTACCCCTCTTTTATGACCTTCTAATCGTGGGAGTCCTCTCATCTCAGCCCAGCGCCCATTTCCATCCATTATAATCCCAATATGTCTTGGTATAGTCCTTTTTTGCATAATACTATCTCCCTTTTGAAGAGAAGATATAAAGCATGACGCCAAGAGGACTCTCTCCTTTGAGTATATTCTTTGCTTTTATACCAAGCAATGGCTTTGAAAGTATCATAATCCTGTCTTCAGTGATAGCATAATCTATAATCTCACCGCCTATATCTTCAATAAGGTCTCTTTCTTCCACTGTAAAGCCATTCCACCAAAATGCCTTTATTGTAGACTCTTTGAACCCTAACCCTTTTGCTTTGCCTAAAATAGGCTTTCTCTTAGGTGCATAAACCTCACCATCCTTAAACATTAGTCTGTCTTTTATTGACCATTTACCCTTTTCAAACAAGCCTGATAAAGACTCCTTAGCAAAAGACGATGAGAAACCACCTAAATCCTCTTTACTTGTCCATAAAATAGCTCCATTCAAATCCAAAAGCCTTAAATAGCCTTTTTCATCCCAAGCCAAGATAGCCTGCTTGCCGTCAGGTGAGTATATATGTTGAAAGTCATAAATATTGAGATTAAGAGGCAACTTGAAATTATCTCCCTTTTTGAATGATTTATCACTATATGTAATAAAGAAAATATTTCCCTCATAGCCTTCCGATGGAGAATAATTTTGACCGAGTATTTTATCGCCATAGGACTTAATAAAAATCCCATCAGAACTCCATAACAGAACAAATTCACCCCCCTGCAATTCATATATATATGAAATATAATCATTATCCTGTCTTGCAGTTATAAGTATTACATCTTTTCCATTGTCTTTGATAGCAGCTTTATCTATCCAGACTACCTCACCCCTTGCAGGCAATCTTAATTGCCACAATAAACTAAGATCAACTCTTGATGTATAAAACCTCACTATATCGCCTGAAACGAGTGCTATATCTGCACTTCTATCGCCATCAAAGTCGCCAGCAGTTATACGATTTGCTGAAAAAGGAAGATCATAAGAAAAAAGCAACTCAGTAGCCCTCATGCCTGGTAAGCCAGACTTTAATCGCAGCTCATTTACATAATCTATGCTGACAGAAGCCTTTTTTTCTGAGAATTGCTTTGAATCTTCAACCCAGAAAAGCTTTTGAGTTACAATGAGACCCTTATCCTGCCTCTCTGAAGTCATTACCAGAGCAATTTGTGTGTTTTTTGCTTTTGCTTCTGCTAATATCTTGGTAATATCGTTCGTTTCTATGCCTGTATCAATTAGCTCAAACCTACCACTCTCTTTCAAAGCTTGATAATGTGCATCACCTAAAAACCAGTCAATACTGCTCTGATAAAATAAAGTTGTTATTTTAAAAGCTGGTACTTTTACTTTAGCATCTTTGAAATCCTCTGGTTTGCCTTTAATAATTCTGCCCAAAGCATGAACTTGCTCAAAGGAATCTATCTCGATATTGCCAATAAGCGTCTCTATCTTTCCAAGATGTTCTTTTGTAATTGGGTGAATAAAATCAGCTCCTTCTTTAAATGCCTGAAGTCTCATGCCTCTTGTAATTGGTTCTTTAGAATCGAATGATATCTTTACTGAAGCACCATCAACTTGTATAATTTTGCCCTTCACTGGTTGAAAGAATGACAAGGCTTCCTCTTTAAGTGGTTCAAGAGGGTTTGATTTTTGAAGCATAACAGGCTGAGCATTTGCATTCATTAAAAGGAAAAAGGTTAAAAGGCAAAAGATTAAAAACAAAAGAATATTTTTTTTCATTAAAAGGACCTCCGGAAGGCATCCAAGACCTTTTAGTGCCGACCATTAAATGTGAAGGATATAATAAAAGTTTATAATATAAGATTAATTTAAGTCAAAAAGCCAAAATTCCACATTTACCAAAAGTAAAGACAGGTGGTTTTAAAAATGGCAAAAATCAGGTTGAATAGACGCTTTTATCTCTGTTTTAAGGTATAATTTATATTAGACCTAAATTGAGTGATTCTTCAGTGTCATTTCGAGCGAGTGAGCTGAAGCCCTGAGCAAAGCGAGGGGGAGAAATCTTATCGTTTTACGATTAAAGATTCTTCACTCCCGCTGGGTGTTTGAAATGACAGTTAAAGAAAAGCTTTCTACAGAAAATCGCTCAATTTGTGTATAAATAATTGAGATAATTATTATCTCAAAATATAAATAATAATGATTATAAGGAGTGTAACATGAAGACAATGACTCTTGAGTGGTTTTATTTCGACAAGGACGGAAAAACCTGCACAAGATGCAAGGATAGCGCAGAGAACATTAGAAATGTTGTTAAGAAAATGACAATGCCATTAAAAAACATTAAGATTGACATCGAACTTAAGGAAATTCCTTTGCCAGAATCAGAGATACAAAAATCCAATACACTTAAAATAAACGGAACTGATATATGGACTATATTAGATGACTGCAAGTATCTTGTTACAGATTGTCCTGAATGTTCAAGCTTTACAGAAAAAGAGATGAAATGTCCCGCCTTTAATTATAAAGGTAAAGATTCTGAAATAATATCAGAACAAATGGTTGAAGAAGCAATCCTTTCAATGGTGGCATCGCCTTCTGCAAAAGCTAAGGCTGAGGCAGTCTCTCAAGTAATCTGTGATTGTAAGGATGAGTGTTCTGGAACCCATCAAATTTAAGAGCTATATTTCCATGATCAAGAGCTTGTAATAGAAATTTAAAGTGTTTAAACCTTGTTATGCAAATTGCTACAAGTTAGGAGATATGCTCAGGGCTGCAATTCAAGAACTTGGAATTAATACAAAAATTAAGAAGGCAACTGATATCTTGGAGATTATTAAAAATACATCCTCTACGCCTGCCATCATAATAAACGGGAAACTGAAATATTAAGGAAAGATTACACTTACAAACAAAATATTAAAGCGTGAGACTAAAAATATTGGCTAAATAATTGGGACGAAGACCCATTGAAAAGTTTTTTTATTAATTGTATGATTGAAACATGATAAAAGATAGTCATCTATTGAGAGAAATGGAGGATTCAGCCATAAAAAAAGATGGCAGACTCCCTTTCAGTATAGCTATCCATATATTTGAGTCACTATGGAATGAGGGAAAGAAGCTCGGAGTCCTGCCGCCTAAAGAACCTTTAGAAGGAATAGATATTGACATAAAGGTAGCTAAGATATTGAATTCATGTTTGAAGAGATCCTCGCAAAAATAGGGATTGCTTTTAAAAAAAATAAGATCCCCTATATGATAATAGGCGGGCAGGCCGTATTGCTCTATGGAGAGCCTCGCCTTACCAGAGACATTGATATAACCCTTGGCTTAACAATTGACCATCTTGATGAAATCCTAAATATTGTCTATAGCCTCAATCTTAAACCCCTTCCTGATAACATAGAATCATTCGTTAGGCAAACTATGGTTTTACCATCATTAGATGAATCCACTGGCATACGGCTTGATTTAATATTTTCATACACTCCCTATAAAACTGAGGCAATAAAAAGAGCCAGAGAAATAAAAATTCTCTCAGAAAAGGTTTATTTTGCCTCACCTGAAGATGTAATAATCCATAAAATCTTTGCCGGCAGGCCTCGAGATTTAGAGGATGTAAGGACAATACTCTTAAAAAATCCTGATATTGACATTCAGTATATACAAAACTGGCTAAAAGAATTTGATGAAGCCTCTGATAAAAAAGATTTTCAAAAGATATTTGAAAAGATTTTAAGAGAAACAGAATGAGCGAAGAGACGGAGATATGGATAGAGAATAATACAGACAGCAGAGAACAGACCATCAGACTAAAGATAAAAAACCCATCATCTGAATATCTGTTATCTGAATATCTGAGATAGTGAGGGAATTTTTCCAGGAATATGTATAGAAATAGGCTTGAGTTTTAGGGAAATAAGGGGACAAAAATGGAAGTAGTTGTTCCACAGGAAATTATCGAGAGGAAAATACTTCTGCTCAGAGGTAAAAAGGTCATGCTGGACAGGGATTTAGCAGTACTTTATGGAGTTGAGACAAAGACACTTAACCGCGCCGTTAAAAGAAATATTGAGCGATTCCCCGATGACTTCATGTTTCAATTAACGAAAGAAGAGTTTGAAAACTTGAGGTTCCATTTTGGCACCTCAAGTTGGGGCGGGCAGAGGTATCTTCCTTACGCCTTCACAGAGAACGGCGTAGCAATGCTTTCAAGTGTTTTAAACAGCAAAGGGGCTATTCAGGTGAATATTCAAATAATGAGAACTTTCACAAAGCTGAGGGAATTTATTCTGACGCACAAGGAGTTGCAGAAAAAGATAGAGGATATGGAAAAGAAGTATGATCACCAGTTCAAAATTGTTTTTGATGCGATAAAACAGTTACTCGCTCCTCAGGAGACGAATAAAAAGAAAATCGGATTCAGAAGGGAACATGAAGGCTGAAGACTAATTGTTATGAAGGTTGAAAAGACGGAGATATGGATAGAGAATAATACAGACAGCAGAGAACAGACCATCAGACTAAAGACAAAAGACCCATCATCTGAATGTCTGTTGTCTGAATGTCTGTTGTCTGATAATCTGAGATAGTGAGGGGATTTTTTGGAAATTTGTAGAGAAATAGGCTGGAGTTTTAGGGGAATGGGGGATGAATGAAGATTTCGATATTGCCTCGGACTGTTAAAGAACAAAATAATCTCAGGCCATTTCAAAAGGCTACTTTAGATGCTCTCCGCATAGGAAAAGCAAACCTAATTATTGTTGAGGCACCTGTTGGTGCTGGCAAAAGCCACATAGTCCGGCGGATTGTTAAAGACGAAAGCTTAGCAGGTCATCCAATTATTCTTACCTATCCCACAAAAATTTTAATGAATGCGCAAATCTATGCCTTAAAGAAGGAACTTCTCAATATTCGGCATTGGCCAGATGAACCTGAAGTTTCTTCAGAATTAACTTTGTTTGAATACTCTACTGATGCCCTAATACGTTACATAAGAAATCATCCAGAGATAGTAAGACTGGATAAAAGTGAAATTATCGGACAGGTTTTGCGAAGCCATCAGTTTTTATCAAGAAAAAATATTATTGTAACCACTCCTGATGTGCTTCATCTCATTAAAAAAGGATTTTATAGGGGGGCTCAAAGGCTTGAAGCTTTACTTAACAATGCCATCGTGGTTTTCGATGAATTTCATCTCTATACAGGTTTAACTAACTTCGCCCCCTTATTAGACTGGCTGGCCGATTCAGTTGCTCATAAAATTGTTTTTCTTTCAGCCACACCAACGACAAGTGAGGACTTGCAAGGTATTTGCAAAAAATACACCACTGAGAAAATTGAATTTAAAGATTCAATTGGTGGAGAATCTGATAAGATATTTAATTATCCATTGCATCTATATATTGAAGGATGCAGATATACCAAAACAGATGTTATGCTCGAACAACTGAAGAAATACTTGCCAGTTCTTCCAAAACCAGCAGCAGTTATCTTTGATTCCATTTTCAGGCTAAGATATTTAAAGCCTGTTTTAGAAAAAGAATTTGGCAAACAATTTATCATATCTGAATATAGTGGTATGAAAAAAGAAAATATTTCTTTCAATCAAAAAACAGTAATTCTCGGTACCGCCTCAATAGAAGTCGGTGTAGAGATGCCCATTAAAAGTCTTATTACTGAGACATCTTATTGGACATCCGCTATTCAGAGGCTTGGACGCGTTGGACGTTTGGAACGTGGAGAGGCCGTTCTTCTGACGAGGAAACGGATTACACCTTTCTTAAGGAATCGAGAAACTCTCACTCGCTATGAACTGGAACAAGAGGTGTTAAAATCTGCTTTAAAAGAAACTTCTGGCGCAATAGTATCCGGTGAAATGTTTAGAGGGGATAGTTACCCCTTCATTGTCGTTGATAGGGGGAATAATAATTTTGCGATGCCATATACAGAGGCTATTTTTTCTATGTTTGATATCGATGATGATTTTGTTACAAACTGGCAAAAGATGGATCAGAAACAGAAAAAGGAAATTTTAAATGGGTATGGGCTTTCAGATGAGATTGTTGAAGATTTACTATTAAGAGACAGGATTTTTCAATTTTGGGGAGTAGTTAAGGGACGATTGAAGTCAGAATATGAGAATGTGACGACAAAACTTTTAGACAGTAGTTTAGTTATTCATCTTGATAATTCAGGTAAATCCTATTATTTTGATCAAGGAGATGTATTATTATGAATCACAGAAAACCTGCTCTGCAACTGGAGCAAGTAAAAAGAATTCTCCAGCCTCAATTTGAATATCTGGCTAAAAGTCATGGGGAAGTATTATGGCTGCATTCTTTTTCCGTATGGTCAATTTTGTCAAAGCTGGTTGCCAGGATACCGAGATTTACTGATCAAGAAAGGCTACTTTTAGAAATATCAGCACTTATTCATGACATTGGAAAGATGAGGCCAAAGGGTCAGGAAATTCTGACTGGTAAAAGGGAAGGAACATTAAAACATACAGCCACAAAAGAGGAAATAAAGAATTATCTCTCTCCCTTCATAGCCGAGAAAATAATTCCAATTAAAGTTGATGACATAGACCAAATATGGGAATTTGCATTGCACCATCATATTACAGAAGAACAGCAAAAAGAAGCCCAGACCCCCGCCTACGGCATTTATGCTGAAGTGGTGCGATATGCTGACTGGCTTTCATCAATGGAGCAAATAGATATGACAGCAATAAGGCTGATTCAAAATGGGTTTGACGGCATTTGCAGTCTGACGGTCTTTAATGTAGGACGTTACCCGTCGCCAACAACATACTACTTAGTACAGGAGGCAGCAGAAAACTATCATAGCCTTGGGTGGGAAACGCTCGTTGTGCTTGATAATGGAGCAATATTTATTGGAGATAGGAATTCAGTTCTTCCAGCAAAAAAAGAATTATCTGAAAGTTTTACAAATAAGCTTATTGCAAAATCTTTTGAAGGCATGTCTATCCAAAATAAGTATATGCGTTATGAAATATTGTCCGGCAAAGCCAAAGACGATCCATATAGCTTTTTCCAAGCAAAGAAAGATTTCTACATTGATAAGCTTGGAGATATAGAGGTTGGCCCTGTTTTGTTTTTCAGAACGCTGCTGGATCTTTATGAAAATGCAAACAAGATTACTAACAAAATACGAAAACAATTCCCAATTATTGATATTCTCAGAGCTGCCGGAGGTACTCGGAGTATTGATACAGCCAAGCAAAAATGGAATGAAAGGCAAAATTATCGGAAAGATAAACAATGGTCTTCCACAAATGCCCTTATAATAGATATTTTCAATAACATAACAGTCGGTGAAGTGTTAGATGATGATACTTTAGACAAGGGAAAACTGCTAAGAGATATGACTGCACAAGAATTGTTTAATATTCTATTGTATATTGCACAGAGATGGTTCTCTGAAAGTGAAACCTCCATTTTAGAGGGCGGTATTACTAATTTAATTTCAATGGAGGAAGAAACCGATTTCTCAATCATAGCAAAAGATGCATTAGACAGATATAAAAAGTACAAAAAGACGAGGAGACCAAACAATGCATTATGTGAACAATGTGGTTTTACAGTCCCAGCCGTAGCTACAGCCTCTTTAAACTTCCCTAAAAGTAGTGGTTTTTCACAAATTAATCCAAGACCAGAATCCGATGCACCAAGAGTTGTCTGCCCTTTGTGCATTTTTGATGCTACTCAGACAAGAAAAGACCTATCCGCTGGTAAATCTCAAGTTTATGTAAGAGCAGTTTCAAGGATTCCAGAGTTATGGCAGTTGTATGGCGACTTGAAAACCCGTATTGATCGACTTCGGCAGTCATTAACGAATGTTAGAGAAATAAAAGAGCTATCTGAAACAGAATTTTCCGATTTGCCATTACCCCAACATTTTATGATACCAATCCAAAAGAAATATAAAGAGACACTTACCGAAATACCTCTTCATACCGAGAGGGGGACTCTGTTCCCGATTGAAAGAGTTAGTAATGATGCAAGTCCAAAAGACCTTCGTGCCAAGTATCTTGCATTTTATGCTTTGCTTAATATGATGGGTTTAGAAATTCATATGGGACTTGAAGAGCAGGAAGGGCTTTTCGGTGTGAGGGTTTTTGAGAAGCATACTGGTGATTGGCAATCGCTATATTATGAAGGGCTTGTTACGGTGATTCTTGCAGGGGCAATTGACAAGAACAATAAATATGTTTTTGCTCATTCATTATTGGAGAAAAGCCCATCAGTTGTTTTATCCAAACTTGAAGACGCAAAGATAAAAAAAGAACTTCTTGAAAAAGTATTTGTATTTTTACTGCGTACAAATTTAAAAATAGCTGAATGGAAAGGAGGTGTATGCACAATGAAAGAGATATTACAGGATGCCGCTTTTTTTGCTGAATGGGTTCCGAAGTTCTTCTGGAGTGCAAAAGATTACGATTCATGGCGAACTGGCGGGTCAAAATATGTGATTACAAAACCCGTTGACAGGGTTTTGAATGCCTTATTACAGGGTGATGACCCTGAAGAAGCCTTTGCTAAATTTCTCTCAGGCTTAAAAGAGGACATCAGTGGTGATAAAACCAAAGAGGGCTCAAAGGCTACAGTAGATGTAAAAGACCTCCAATCATTTGCAACTGAAGCAAAAAAGATATTTCACCGCTATGCTAATCTGAGAAATGAAAATATAACGAAATTCATTCAGGCTAAAAATGGATTGCGATCTGCTATTTACATCGTAAAAAGATACGAAAACCTAAAGGAGGTAATAAAAAATGAAACTGCTTAGCGAGCCGGCATTATTATCAAAAGGAGCATATCTCCAAATCCCAGTAAAGATAACCTTGCTGGATGAGGCGATTATCCGTAGCAATGAACCAGAAGAAGTCTTGACATTCAAGTATAATGATTTAGGCAATCGGTTCATTATTCCATGGCGGAAAATTAAGGGGAAGCTTCGTCGCCTCGTTTTAGAAAAACAAAGAGGATTAAATATTGAGTCGCAATGTGCCCTAAAGGATGATTTATGCATGAAATGCCCAACATGCTTTCTCTTCGGTGGAACCGGTGAGACGAGTTCGGCAAAGGTTTCATATAACATCCTTTCTCGTATTTATGGAGAGACTTTTATATCTGAAAAAGAGGTCGGAGATATAACCCCATATACAGCAAATGCTGTCCGTGAGCAAGACTTGACTACAGGACAGGCTCTTATGAGCATTTTAACTGTACCCAAAGAAACAGTATTCCGTGGTGTGGTTACCCTAAAAGATCCAACACTTGAAATGGTAGCTGTTGTGGTTGACAATATTAAAAGGCTGTCCAGAATTGGAGCAAGAAGTGTTGAGTGGGGAAGAGTACAAACAGAAATTGAAGGATATCATCTTTCAGACAGGGAAGATTTGAGTATTTACCTTGATTTTCAAAACAAGACAAAGATTGAATCAAAGGTAAAAAAAGATTTAAAAGAATTACTTTCTGGCCAGAACATACCGTCTGTTGATGAAGCGTATAAGACTTTAGACCAGCAAGTTAAAGGGCTTATCAATTCTCTTGCTGGAGGAAGTTGATGTATCTATATTCTTACAGCTTAAAGCTCATTGACCCTCTTTTCTTTGCACGAGAAGGCATAAGTGGTGCTTTCACACCGCCTTACATTCATGCTACAGCTTTGAATCATGCCTTATCATGGGCAATGGGGAAAGAACGACCAGATCAACCGTATTTCATGGCAGAGGAGAATGGAGGAATAAATAGTCCCAGATATGAAACTTCGTGGATAGATGAAAATTTCTATGCAACACCAGCACGACTAAGAGGGACACCAACTTACTACACTGAGATAGTTAAAGGCGATGGCGATAAGAATCCCCAAGTTGGATATGGCGCTGCTAAGATAAACGGAGTGGCGGTTGGCAGGAATGAAGTTTTAAAGGCATATCGGATATATTCTATAGCACCGGAATCTGATTTTGAGGGCTACCTTTACTCCAATATTCACCCTGATAAATTCCCATCCATCATACGTCTTGGCAGTTTTCGAGGTTTGGCTCTATTTGAAATTGATGCGCCATATAAAATTATTGGCAAAGAAAAAAAGAAGTATTGCGATCATCCAGTTGACCCTCTTGTGAGTAAGGTTTTAAGAGGCACTCCTACTCCTATGCTTCCATACCCTGTAGTAGATCCAGCACTGGTCGAAGATGTAATAGAAATCAGGAAGTTCAGACAACGAATATTTGTAGCTGCATTGCCCATTCAACAGGGCTTGAAAACTGAACCAGTAAGGCAAAGTTCTTCTCTGATAATATAATTTATGAAGATTAGTAGTTATAAACTCATAATCAAGACCGATAAATCTCTGAATACTCAAGCTGTAAGCCTGCGAGGATTTATTGGCAAACGATTTCCTGAATTAAGCCTTTTACATAATCATGCGTCGGACACATCTTTCATATATACTTTTCCAAGAGTTCAGTATCATATATTTAATGGCGATGCTCTGATTATTGGTATTGAAGAAGGTGTGGATACCGTAAAGTATATTGAACACATTTTGACAGAGCTATTGTTGAATAGACAAATTTATAAAATCGTTGTGAAAACAGGCATTGAAAGCGAGATTTACTTTGGAATACTAAAAGAACCTCTCTCTTACTCCTTCCTCACTCCGTGGCTTGCTCTTAACGAGAAGAACTATGAGCAATACCAAAAGCTCGGCACATGGGCAAAGAAGAAAGAGCTTCTGGAAAAGATTCTCATCGGCAATATTATATCGATGTCAAAGAGTCTTGGCTATACAGTTTCAGAGCCAATCAAAGTAAACATCGGCAATCTTAAAGAGGTTCAGACGAAACTTAAAGGCATCCCTATGCTTGGCTTCCTCGGCACTTTCTCGGTTAATTTTGCAATCCCCGACTACTGGGGCATTGGCAAGTCGGTATCAAGGGGATTTGGGACTATTGTAAAAGTAGGAAGTAATAAATAGGCAGTGAGAATCAAAAAAGGCTATAATATTTAACAACAGGAGGTCAGATTATGACAGCAGTTATAGATGCGGTGGCAAAAGAGCTTCGCATGAAACCCAAGGAGCTTTTGAAGGAAAGTCTTAAGGCCTATCTCGAAAAAAGACTTTCAAAGTTGGAAGCGGATATTTTTCTGATGACAAAAAAGTATGGCGTTAAAGATGTGTTTGAATTTGACTCCAGAGTAAATGCCGGATTTATAAAAGAAGCTGATGCCTATGAGGATTATTTTATTTTTGATAACCTTGAAGCGGAACGTGAAAAGATAAAAAAGTTCCTTGAGAAGCTATAATGCCGGCAATTGAGGATATTAAAAGAATAGCTGAAATTGAATTTTCAGATATAGTTAAAAACATCTCTCAAATTGATTTTAAGTTAAGGGTTACTCTTATCAATAACAGCTTTGTGGACGTATATCTGTCCCAAAGACTGCCTGATAGATTTGGTTTTCATTGGGAATGCATGGATGAGGCAAAGATGTTTTACCGCTATGATAATTTTCCTGATAAGAACTGGCAGTCAGTAGCAACATTTCCATATCATTTTCACAACGGTTCTCAGGATTCTGTAGATCCCTCGCCATTTCCATTAACGACGATTGAGGGATTCAGGGCGTTTATGGATTTTGTTAAAAACAAATTGAAATAGCCACTCCCCAATGCTCAGTTTTCTCAGCACATTCTCTGTGAACTTTCAAATCCTCGACTACTGGGGTATTGGCAAGTCGATATCAAGGGGATTTAGGACGGTGGTGAGGAGAGTGTAAGTGAAGGTGTATGTGAAAATAGCACTCGTCTCAGCACTGATACGAACAACAGACTGGTAAATGGCAAAAAAATGATATAATTTGCATGAGAAGGAGGTGATTGAAATGATGGTAATTAGCAAAGAGAAGGTAAAAGATATGTATTATGCCAACTTGATGTATGAATGCCATAGGGTCACTGAAAAGATCAGGCTCTTTGAAAATAAATATGGAGTCTCTTTTGATGAGTTTGAAAAGGGCTTAAAAATCTCAGAAAAAGAAGATATTGAAAAATGGGATGATTACATTGAATGGAAAGGATATGAAAAGGTTCTGCAAGGACTGTTCAAGGAGAAGAAGGAGATAGAAAGTGGAGATTATAAAGTGTATTGAGAAGAGTGGCATAATTAAAAAATATGATATTCTCGCTTTCGAAATTTTTAAAGGTGGTTTTTTCATAAAAATTAGAGCCTTATTGAATGATGATTCTGAGTTGTATATACGAGAGTACTCTGACGTTGTTGAACGAAATTATTCATATCATTGGCAGGATTCTGATAGACAGCTTTTAATGCGTTGGGATAATGCAGGACACCACAGACATATTGAAACATATCCACATCATGTTCATAACAGTAATGATATCCTGCCAAGTTATCATATTTCCTGCAAAGAAATACTTAAAGACATTGAAGAGAAAATTTCAATTGAAAAAAAACGGTAAAAGAAGTCCCCACTATCCTCAAAGGCACTCCTATACTCAGGCTTCCTCGGCACATTCTCTGTGAACTTTCAAATCCCAGATTACTGGGGCATTGGCAAATCGTTATCAAGGGGATTTGGGACGGTGGTGAGGAGAGTGTAAGTGAAGGTGTATGTGAAGGTAACGGAAATTTTTGCACTTGCATTCGCACTCACCTCAGCACTGACACGGACAACAGACACAGTCGCAATTTTTAAAGAAATAGTAAGCAAGAAAAACGAAGAGTATAAGACAAGTAATTTAAAATAAATATCTTGTATAATATAAATAAATCTTGCTAATTGGGGGTGACAATTATGGAAAGCACTGTTACAGTAAGAGGGCAGACCGCAATTCCTGTAGCTATCCGTAAAAGGTATAACATTAAACCAAAAACAAAGCTCGAATGGATTGACGACGGATATACTATCACTGTGCTGCCTATACCACAGGATTCTATCAAGGCGATTAAAGAGAAATTCAAGGATGCTGATCTCCTCAAGGCATTGTTAGAATCAAGAAAAGAGGAACGCAAGCGTGGCTAAAAGCTATATATTGGATACCTCAGCGCTGTTTACCCTTACCAGTGGGGAAGACGGTAGCGATATGGTTGAAGATATTCTTATTTCTGCAAAGAAGGGTAAATGTCATATTTATTTGTCTTTTATAAGTTTTGCAGAGATATATTACATTACATGGCAGAAAAAAGGCGAAAGCGCTGCCAAAGAACTGATTATACTCGTAAAATCACTACCTGCTCAAAGGGTAGATTCAAACGAGAGGATTACTCTCTCTGCAGGCAGGATTAAGGCTAATCATAGACTTTCTATTTCAGATGCGTTTATAGCCGCCACCGCATTGGATAAAGGTGCTGTTTTAGTGCATAAGGACCCGGAATTAGAGTCTATATCGGGCCATATTACAACACTACAACTACCATACAAGCGTGGAAAAAATTAACTGCTACTATTTTTGCAAATCCACTTCCATGCTCGACTTCATCAGCACGTTCTCTGTGAACTTTTAAATCCCTGATTACTGGAAAATCGGGAAGTCGGTATCGAGAGGGTTTGGGACAGTAGTAAGAACAGACGATAAGACAACAGACTATCAGACTAACAGACAAAAAACAGATGACAGAATATCAGAATAAACAGTCGAACACAACACAGACAGAGAACAGAACACAGACGAACAGATAACAGAGATAAGACAAAAAGATGAATAAGCATAATTTCAGAAAACTGAAAATATATCAAAGGGCAATAGACTTTACAGTGGAGATTTATAAGCTTAGCAAGACATTCCCCAGTGAAGAATTGTATGGACTGATAAGTCAAATAAGGCGGGCTGTAACATCTATATCCCTGAATATCCCTGAATATCCCTGAAGGCAGCGGGAGTAATTCAGAAAAAGAATTCAGAAGGTTCCTCGAAATAGCTCTGAGGTCGGGTTACGAGGTAATGACTTGCCTTGAAATAGCTTTAAGGCTAA
>DYHD01000025.1:0-21986 GCA_020724365.1 Thermodesulfovibrio yellowstonii
TAACTTATTAATATTTAATATTTTCTCTGTGTTCTCTGTGGTTAATTTTGACAATGCGTAATCCAAGAAAGGGATGTAGACGATAAAACAAATAAAATATCCTGTCGAGAGAATCATACAGAGTCTCTGTATTGCAATCATGTCTGGGTGGTTGACTTCCTCTTTGATGTCCTTATGGATGGCAGACGCATTAAGATCATGACTGTGGAGGATCTCTTCAGCAGGTTCTCTCTGGGCATTGATTGCTAGTTCAGTATTCCGGCTAAAACCGTGGTGGAAGCACTTAAAGATTGCATGCGGCTTTATGGCATTCCCAAAATCATCAGAACAGATCAGGGTCCTGAGTTCAGAAACCTGACTTTTCGGAAGTTTATTCAAAAATATGGCATACGCCACGAGTTCACCGAAAAAGGCAGTCCTTGGTAGAACGGCAGCCTTGAAAGCTTGGGTGGCAAGCTCAGGGATGAATGCCTCAGTAGTAGAAATCTCTTTGAAAATCCAATGCAGACAAAGGAGGTGATAGAAAAGCACAGAGTATTCTATAATGCCGAAAGTCTCCACAGCAGCCTTAGCGTAAAAACGCCTTCTGAGGTTTTTAGGCATGATGCGTAAATATGTTGTTCTAGCATTTAGCAACAGCCCGTTAAGGCTTGACCTTAATTTGAGTATAAGCAGGATTATTGCAATTTTAAATCAGTTAGCATAGATTTCAACTTTTGATAATCCTGCTTTGTGAGTTTTTTATCTTTGTAAAGGTAGCTCTCAAATGTCTGAATAAAGCCTAATATTTTATCCCTCAATTGTTCTGTCTTAATTCGCCCTGCAAACTCTTCAAGTCCTTCGGTTTTGTTTTTTTCATATCCTAATTTCCGCATCTTGCTTAAAAATTGAGCCATAATTCTTTCTTCATAAGTCTTTCTTTTAATGATAAACATGTAGGCAAAGATTATAATCAAAAAAACAACCACAAAAGGTAAGGTTTGCACTGCCTGTTTTTTTACATAATCAATATTAATTTGAGGTTGCTGAATATTAATGCGGATTTTATTGATGAGACGCATCTGTCTTGAGAAATCATAGTTTATAATAATGGCATTCCAATGATAATTTATTGTATCTAAAAATACCCTTAACTGAGAAAATCCTTCAGTAATGGGTGATGAATCAATTGTAGTTGAAGGAGTTGGATCGAATCTGACCCAACCCTTATTTTTGAGATGGGCTTCAACCCATACATGGGCATATCTCTGAGTTATCACATAATACTTGCCTATTTCGTTATAATAGCCCCCTTTATATCCTCCTATAATTCGAGCAGGTATTCCTTTCATCCTCAGCATTAAAGCCATAGCCGAAGCGAAATATTCACAGTTGCCATATTTATATGTGAATAAAAAATCTTCTAAAGGAGAGGATGTAATCGGTAGATTTTTTAATGAGTATTTATAATCTCCGTATTTTAGAAAATTCATGATTGATAAAGTAGAGTCTTTGTCATCCATGTCCATTGTTATCTCTTTGACCTTTTCCTTAATTCTGTTATCTATAATTTTTGGCATCTGAAGATATCTATTTTTATTAATCTCATGTTCTGGTAATACATCAGAGATTATTGAGGTAGCATCATATCTGATTCTACGGTTTATATTTTCACTAAGCATAAAGGTTAGGTCGTCGAGGATGTTCATTTTATTTAGGTATTGCATATAGGGTTTATCTAAAAAAAAGATATATTTGTTATAGTAAGGCTCAAGATAGACTGTGTAATCAATTTTTTCTCCTTTTATTTTGAAAACTCTCGGCATTGAAAGTCTTTCAGACCCTTCGTTTCGCCAGCTTATGCCATCAAAGAAATCTAGGGCTATTCCTCTCCAGTAAAGCATTGATGGGTCTAACTGCCGTATCCTGACTCTCATTATTACAGCATCATCAAACTGTATTTCTGAGACTCCTCCGAGCATTATATTGTCAGCAAATCCTGTAACTGCTGAGCCTCTATTTAGGAAATTCATTAATGGATAGCTTGTTCTGGGAAGGATGAGGAATAACAATCCTGTCAAAGGTATTGCAATGATAGGAATAATCATAGATTTAAATATAAGACTCTTTACAGTATTAACCCTGAGCATTAAATTTTGATCCTGAGAATAGTAAGTGAGCGAGATTACCGCTACCGATAATAAAAACATCATTATAAATAAATAAAATGCAAACTCAATATCTAAAGAAAGAAGAGCTGAGCCAGTAAGAAGAAGCACAGATATGAGATAAATTTGCATATAATCCCTAATAGATTTTTTTTCAAGAAATTTTATTGCAAGTAGCATCAAAAGTGTTTCTACTATCGGTTTGACAGGGTCATCCATCGTAACCCTCATAAATGCTACAACAACAAAAACGAAAGAGATTATATTCAATGTCCATCTTGGCAACGGATTATTTTGCCTGCTATCGAAATAAATCGAAAGGGCAAGAAGGATTATGAAAAAAACTGGGTAGATTGCATCAACAAATCTGAGGATACTTAAAAAACCTAATATCCCGATTGAATAGGATAAAAACCTTACCAGACTCTCAATTTTGATGGTTTTCATGCTATTTTCCATAAAGAGCTAATGCTTTTAACATATTGATTTTATGTTGTCTTGATATCCCCTCTTTATAAATCTCTCCATTAATTTTTAGCCCAACAGGGACACCTCTTTTAATATATGAATTTATCATATAAGTGATACAGGATATCTTTTCCTCAACTTCCTTAATATCAAAGGATTCAAAATCTATAATAACAGGTTTATAAGACTGAGATGAGAGTTCTTTTGTTTTAAGTTTGCCTGTTTTTGCGGTAGCCTTCCAGTGTATATATTTAAGAGGGTCGCCTTCTGCATAATCCCTTATAAAAATAGGTTCGGAATCAAATCCCTGCTTCATAATATTTCGGTCTCCTGCTGTTTTCATATCTTTTGCAAGATAATCAGCATGTTTACATCTTTTCATTTCAGGAAAGACGATGAATTCGATATCTTTTTGCAATCTACTGCATTTGATAAAGAAATTGAATGGAAATACAGAACACAAATTTATCTCCCTTATCGAAAATTTGCCTCGCTGATTGAATTTCAATAAGATATGGCTAATTTCAGAATTTTTTCTTTGAACGAAAGGGAAAAGTCGCTCTTTTTCAAGAATATTCACTTTCATTAAAAATAAAGGAAAAAATCTCTTTTGGTTAATAAGTCTAATTTTAATGGCAAATTCACTGTTAGCGTAAATCTCATCTGGGACTTCAACTTCGAGACTTATTTTTGAGAAATTGCCTCTGCTTAAATAACCAGATATGATCATAAAGCTCAAAAATGCGGAAACTATAAGATAGATAAGATTATTTCCTGTATTGACCGCAGAAAATCCAAGAAGCAGGGTGATAATGATGTAAATCCACCCTGCCTTTGTGAGCTTGATTATATGGGGACGGGTATTTTTTCTACTAAAGATAAAATAATCTCCTTTTTGCTGGAGGTATCATATTCCTCCTTGAAGATGACCCTATGGGGAATAGTGTATTCAGCGAGTTCTTTAATGTCCTCGGGGATAACAAAATCCCTCCCACTAAAGTATGCCCTTGCCTTAGCAGTAGCACTGATAGCCAAGATTCCTCTTGTGGATATTCCACCGAGGCAGTGTTTTGCATTCCTTGTAGCTTCTACGATATCAAGAATATAGCTTAAAACCTTTTCTGAAATATATATTTTTTCTTTTATCTCTTGTTGTATGGCTAAAACCTCATCTTTTGATACAATTGGCTGTATTGAATATAATTCATCTCTCTTACTGCCTGATTGCAATATCTGCATTTCAGCACTTCTGGATGCATAACCTATGCTTATCTTCATCATAAACCTATCGAGCTGAGATTCAGGAAGAGGAAATGTCCCAAACTGTTCAATAGGGTTTTGTGTAGCAATCACAAAAAAGGGCTTATTCATTTTATAAGTCTTACCCTCAATAGTTACCTGTTTTTCTCCCATAACCTCTAAGAGGGCGCTCTGAGTTTTGGGGGTTGCCCTGTTAATCTCATCTACCAAAACGATATTATTGAATATTGGTCCTTTGTGAAAATCGAATGCTGCAGAAGTCTTATTATAGACAGAAAGCCCTGTTATATCCGATGGCAGTAGGTCGCTTGTGCACTGAATCCTTCCTAATTCAAGACCAAGTGATTTTGCTATGGCAATAGCTAAAGTTGTCTTCCCAAGACCTGGCAAATCCTCAATAAGGAGATGTCCCTTTGAGAAGAAGGTTATCAATGAGAACTTTAAGGCGTTTGACTTCCCGTGAAGATAGCTCGATAGAAAGCTTATTATATTTTCAATGGTCTGATTTTTGAATATCATGTTATTGTCTCTTAGATATAAATATAGTGTGATAGAGCTAAAGAGTGTTAATGAGAGATCAAAAAAATCAAGATTTAAAATACAAAAATATTATCGAAATATTGCGCCGCTGTTTTCTGTTTAAAGATTAATATTTAAAGAAAATCTGAAGCAGTCTATTAAGCTCATCTACTGATAGAAATTGAATCTCTATTGAGCCTTTTTCTCCTTTTTGATGAATCCTTACTTTAGTTTTTAAAACCCTAATAAGTTTTTCTTCTAAGTCTGAAACCTCCTGCAACTTAGGCTTCATCTTTGATGGCTCTAATTCTTGAGACATTTTTTTGCAAAGAGATTCTGTAGCCCTTACGCTTAAGCTATATTTTGTTATTTTCTTTGCTGCCTCTATCTGTTTTTGCTTGCTCGGTAATGAGAGAATGACCTTTGCATGTCCTATCGAAAGAGAGCTATTATTAATAAATGATTTCACTTCATCGGGCAGTTTGAGTATTCGTAAATAGTTTGCTATTGTTGATCTGTCTTTGCCAACCCTTTTTGATAGTTCTTCTTGCGAAAGGTTAAATTCCCCGTGAAGCCTCTGTAAAGCCTCAGCCGTCTCTATAGGATTCAATTCCTCTCTTTGGATGTTCTCGATCAAAGCAATCTCAAGAGCTGCTTGAGAAGAAACATCTTTGATGAGAGCGGGGATTTTATTAAGACCTGCCAATCTTGCAGCCCGCCACCTTCTCTCCCCAGCAATTAACCTGAAAGAACCATTTTCTTGTTTTGATACTATAATAGGCTGCAGAATACCCTGTTCTTTAATAGATGCAGAGAGTTCCTTGAGAGCCTCATCCTTGAAAATCTTGCGAGGCTGACCTTCAGAAGGAAAAATATTTTCGATATCAATCCGGACTATTTCATCCCCTCTTTCGGGCAGCAGAGCCTGAAGACCTTTGCCTAAGGCTGTTTTCATGCAGAACCTCCAATGCTAAAGATAGGTAACTCTGGGCGCCCTTTGATCGTATATCGTAGGTTATGGCGGGCTTGCCGTGGCTCGGAGCCTCTCCCAATGTAACATTTCTTGGAATAAGCGTTTGATATACTTTGTCTTTAAAAAAACTTCTGACTTCCTTAACAACCTGCTGTGAGAGAGAAGTTCTGGAATCATACATAGTAAGAATTATGCCTTCTATTTCGAGTCGTGGATTGAGAGAAGCTCTCACAAGTTTGAGTGTCTTAGACAGAAGACTAAGACCTTCTAAAGAATAATATTCGCATTGAACAGGAACAATTATCGAATCTGCAGCCACGAGACTATTGAGGGTAAGAAGCCCCAAAGATGGCGGACAATCTATAAAAATATAATTATATCTCTCTTTTATTAAAACAATTGCATTTGAGAGAATATGTTCCCTTGCTTCTTTATTAACCAGCTCTAATTCAACAGCTAATAAATCTATTGTAGATGGGACAATGTGAAGGTGTTCAATTGGGCTTTTTATTATTGCCTCATCTATTGAACATCTTCCGATATAAACATCATAAAGGCTTCTTTTTAGATTATCTCTATTAATGCTAAGACCGCTTGTTAGATTACCCTGGGGGTCTGTATCAATAACCAGAACATCCTTTTTGTCGAGGGCTATGGATGCAGATAAATTAATAGCAGTAGTGGTCTTGCCCACTCCGCCTTTTTGATTCGCTATTACAATTATTTTGCCCATTAATACTATCATTTTATCATTTTTCATGACTTGATAACTACCCCAAATCAAAATATAGAGATTCTTTAAGAAAATTATTTTGTTTTAATATTTTTTTTATCTCAAAAATGACCAAAGAATTCAGAATTTTTAATGAAATTCAGGACTAAAATAAATTTTCGTCATTATATTGACGATTTAATAAATAATTTTTAATATTTTAAATTTATTTCTGTCTTTATTTTATATATTTGCTAAAAAATATAGCCATTCCATAATCCGTAGTCATTGCGAGTGAAGTTGCGAGGTGAAGCCGAAGCAAAATCAACGAGTATTTAATGCTCATTACGGATTATGGGCTATTTTTTCGAGTCAATTCTATCAGTATTCAATAGACTTACCTGGCACAGAAATTGATAAACTATGCAGATATATGAGCAAAGTCCTAAAAATATCCTCTGCTATTAACAACCAAATTTACAGTAGCGAAAAGTCTGCTCAATCATCATTTTCAGGAATCCTTGATTCGCAGATGCTCGAAAATGAAGCATTCGAAAAGGCTTTTCAATTCGTAACCAGAAATAATAGAGGTTTTGTATCAGGCAAAAATCCTATGAAATTTGGGATAATGCAGAGCACACTGCAGGATTATGACCCGCATGGCAAGATAGCAAAAAATGTAGCTTCGCTTGATGAGAATAAAGCTAAACTTATCTATAGAAAAATTTGGGAAAGGGCAGGATGCAATAAAATGCCTTACCCTTTAAGCGTGATACATTTCGATACATATGTTCAGAGACCAAGCACTGCAATTGAAGCATTAAAGAAATCCAAAGGACAACCTTCACTTTATATAGATACAAGGAAGAGACTCTTGAGTAATCTAAAGAATTACCATACCCATAGTCAAATGTGGAATAATAATATAACCCAACTAATGCAATATGTTGAATTAAATAAACCATATGAAAATAAAGATGCTGTAGCAATTGAGAAAGAACAGAAAGATGAAGATTATTATTTCGAAATTGCATCTTCTTTTGTATTGAAGCAGGAAGGAAGTAAGTTCGTTCCTAACGATAACGGAAAAGGGCCTTCTAAATTTGGCATTCTCCAGTCAACCTTAAAAATCTATGATCCAGATGGAAATATTGCAACTCATGTAAGGGAACTAAATGATTATAAAGCAAAGAAAATTTATAAATTGATATGGGATGATGCAGGCTGTGAAAATCTTCAGTTTCCACTTAATATCATTCACTTTGACAGTTTTGTCCACAACCCAAGGAATGCCCGACATTCATTGAGAATTTCAGATGGCGACCCCTCTATCTATCTCGAAAATAGATCGGCTTTTCTACAAAGCTTGAAGAGCTATCGTTATTTTGGCAAGGCATGGGAAAATAGGCTTTCAGGTCTCTCTAAATTTTTACAAGATGGAGTTATTATTAATTTCAGAAAGAAGATATAATCTATTCATGTCAATATTTTGGCGAAATTTATAATAGTCAAAATCCTCCCATAGTGACCAAAGCAATAAAAAAAGGGGCTTTACATCGCCCCTTTAGAAATATAAAAAATTAGTTATTAGCAAGACCCTTTGCACTTACAAGTGGTTGAACCCTTCTTGGGTATTCTTCTGATAATCATTCCTTACACCTCCATTGCTTGAATTTGAGTTCTCTCAAATATTATAGGGCTTCGTACCCTTTTCACTTACTCATTTTTCATTATACCATATGCAAAGCATTTGTAAATATCTTTTCTATAATTATCTCCATTATTTACATGATAAGTTGCAGATCTATATCTGCAGCCTCCTCTGCAGGAATTGATTACGGGACAGGAGATATTAGAACATTCAAGTTCATCGAGCTTTATAGGCTTTAATCTTTGCCAGACATTTCTTAATCCTTCATATATATATCCAAGGGGCGAAGAGCAATAAAAGGCACACTTTGCAATAGCTCCGTTAGCAAGAACAGATAGCAAATGAAGTCCGCAGGCAAAGCCCTCATCGCTGCTATGATAATTTTCTCCAAAACCATAGTTAAGATACCTTCCAGCAATTTCAGGAGTCACTTGTAAAGAAGGGTTATTAATCAAATTCCCTGTGGGTGATGGTATATCTACTGTCCAATCTTTCACTCTAATTTCCTTGAAAAGTGCTTCCATTTTATCGAATTCATCAAGATTATTACTGTGCACAATAGTTGCGACAGATACAGGGATGCCTAATTCTTTGGCTTTACAGAGTTTCTTTAAGACTTTGGAAAATGTTCCTTTTCCTCTTAAGGTATCATGTCCTTTTTCCATTCCGTCTATACTGAATTGAATTTCATCTACATTTAGAGCTTCGATTATCTTTTGATTCAATAATATTCCATTTGTGAAAAGTATTTTTCTAAAGGGATACTCAGGCAGGAGGCTATTTAGTTTCTCAAATTCTTTGTGCATAAGGGGTTCTCCGCCTGTAATCATAACCCTAAGTCCTTGCATCTGAATAAATTCATCGAAAATCCTTTTGATAATATCAATGGTAAGCTCGTTATTTTGTGAGTTTCCAACAAAACAGTGTTTGCATTTAAGATTGCACTTATCGGTTATTTGAAGTTCCAAATATCTGAGAGAAGGCTCGGGGGCTTTTATCAGGGGGGGAATTTTTCTACGGTAAGGTTCTTTTGTTAATATTTGCTCCTTAAAACAGAAATCAGTGAAATCAGGATTTAATCCTTCGATATAGCATCCTTCTTGAGATATACAGTTTTTGAGAAATTCAAATGCCTCGTCGTCCAATTCATACAATTCATCTTTAGTCAGGTCGTAAAGGGATTTTTCTTCAAGCCATTTCAATGCAAAACTATTAGAGAGATAATATTTCATAAAAACATTGAAGATCGAAAGATTATTTAGAGTCTGTTTATAAACTATGGTTTTCCATTATTGTCATACGCGAAGCCTGCCCCCGATATCCTTTGTCGGGGGGGTCGTAATCGAGGGAACTTCGGGGACAAGTTTCATGGGAATGACAGAGAGAAGGCAACCTTTAAATTTATAAACAGACTCTATTTATTCTTTTTGATATACAATTTATTTAAGGCATTGATATATGCCTTTGCGGAGGCTACTATTATATCTGTATCAGCGCCCAAGCCTCGTGAGGTCTTACCATCTTCTTCAAGCGTCACTGTTACTTCACCGAGTGCATCTGTCCCGCCAGTTATTCCCTTTACCTCAAATTTCAAGAGATTGCTCTTTGTTTGTGTAATGCTCGCAATTGCTTTATAGACCGCATCTACAGGCCCATCGCCAAAATCCGTTTTTTCAACAATCTCATTATTAACTTTTAATTTTACATATGCTTTAGGCTTACTATGCATACCGCTCGCTACTGACATATCAACTAATTTATAAAATTCCGGAATCTTCGCTATTTCAGTAGAAACAAGGGCTTCCAGATCTTCATCGAAAATGTATTTTTTCTGATCGGCAAGATGCTTAAATTTTTTAAAAGCAATCTCAATATCTTCAGCGCTCAAGCTATAGCCAAGCTCCTGAAGTCTTGCCTTAAAGGCATGTCTGCCCGAATGTTTGCCAAGTACTAACTCTGTTTTCTGGAGTCCGATATCTTCAGGGCGGATTATTTCATAAGTCATCTTTTCCTTAAGTAGTCCATCCTGATGTATCCCCGATTCATGAGCAAAGGCATTAGCTCCTACTATTGCCTTATTAGGCTGAACTGTCATGCCTGTTATGCGAGTTACTAATCTGCTCGTCCTCATTATTTCTTTTGTGTTAATTTTTGTATCTGCACGAAAGAAATCCTTGCGGGTCTTAAGACTCATTACAACTTCTTCCATAGAGCAATTGCCTGCTCTTTCTCCAATCCCATTTATAGTGCATTCAACCTGTCCTGCACCATTAATTATTGCAGCAAGAGAGTTAGCAACAGCCAGTCCGAGATCATTATGACAATGGACTGAAATAACAGCTTTATCTCCTATTCTATCTTTTATTGTCTTTATTAAACTACCAAACTCAAAATGGGTTGCATATCCAACTGTATCTGGTATATTTACTGTTGAAGCCCCTGCCTCAATTACTGCTTCGATTACCTCAAGTAGATAATGAATATCAGTTCTGGTAGCATCCATAGGTGAAAACTCAACATCCTCCACAAGGCTTCGAGACAGTTGAACCATCTCATAAGACCTTTTCAGAGCTTCTTCCTTGTCAATCCTATACTGATATTTTAAATGAATGTCAGAAGTTGAGTGGAAAGTATGGATTCTCTTCAAAGGTGCATCTTTTATAGCTTCGTAAGCATTTCGTATGTCTTGTTCTTTAGCTCTTGCAAGACCGACGATACTCGCACCTTGAACCTCATTTGCTATCCTCTTTACAGCCTCAAAATCTCCAGGTGAGGCAATCGGAAAGCCTGCCTCAATAAGGTCAATACCAAGCCTTACAAGCTGTCTGGCGACCTGCAGCTTTTCATCAGCATTCATAGATGCACCTGGAGATTGTTCGCCGTCTCTAAGGGTTGTATCGAATATTTTTATATAACGCATCTGTGCTCCATTTATTTTATCATGAGGATGCTTCTTGCTCAGTTTTCTTAAGTTGTCTTTTGCGAAAGAAAAGATATATATTCTCAATTATACCCCAGAAAAGATATGATATTGCAAAAATAAATATGGCAGTAGAAGGATGAACCAACAAGATAAAGAGTATAATGACAAATACAATAAGAAACCAGAAAGGTTTTCTTTCTTTGAAATCTATCTCCTTAATTCCATGATATTTAAGGGTGCTTACCATCAACAAAGATAACAATATTACAATGCTCAATAAAAAAATACTTTTCTCAGGAATACCTTCCCAGAATTCATAGTAAAAAATAACAATTGAACACAAAACAGTTGCTGCACCTGGAATAGGCATACCCCTAAAAGCTTTAGTATTTATCTGCCCTGTCTGCACATTAAAACGAGCAAGCCTCAAAGCACCACAGGCAATATACAAGAAGGCGGCTGCCCATCCGATCTGTCCAAAATACATAAGCGACCATTTATACATCATAATGGCAGGGGCAACTCCAAATGCTACAAGGTCAGAGAGTGAATCCAGCTCAATTCCAAAGCGTGTTGTTGTATTTGTAAGACGGGCAACCCAACCATCAAGCCCATCAAAGATATTTGCAATAATAATAGCCCATGCTGCGTGCAGATAATTCCCATTTATTGCAGCCATAATCGCAAAAAAACCGCAGAATAAGCCGCAAAGGGTCAATACATTAGGAAGCAAATAAATGCCCTTTTTAGGTTTTTTATCTTTATTTTTTCTATATTTGAAAGCTTTGAACATTTAGACTAATTTCTGACCTGCTTCTCGCCTATTATAGTCTCTCCTGCCTTTACCTTCTGCCCCATTTTAATAGCTATGAATGTATCTTTGGGAAGATATATATCAACTCTCGAGCTAAATTTAATAATCCCAAATCTTTCGCCTTTTTCGAGCAGTTCATCTTTCCTTACCCTGCAGACAGCTCTTCGGGCAATTGAGCCTGCAATCTGTCTGATTAATAGTAACCCATTATTAGTCTCAAGTAATAGGGAAATATTTTCATTATATAATGATGCCTCAGGTTTGAAAGCAGAAAAAAATCTTCCTTTTGAATATAAAACATCCTTAACAATTCCCCTGCATGGTGAACGATTAACATGCACATTTAGAGGTGACATAAAGATGCTAACCTGAATGGCATCATTATTTAGAAATCTTTCTTCATAAATATTTTGAATTAGGATAATCCTTCCATCCGCTGGTGAAATATAGAGATTCTCTCCCTCTGGTACTGATCTTTCAGGGTCTCTAAAAAAAAATATCATGAAACTAAGAAAAACAAAAGGTATTATTGCAACCCATTTATCAAAAAAGAAAAAAACCAATAAAGTAGCTGCAAGAAAAAATATTATATATGAATAACCCTCTGGAGCAATCTTCATAATTTACTACTAAGCCTTTGATTTATCTACTAATTTATCTTTCTTAAGCCATGGCATCATTGCCCTAAGCTGTTTTCCAACCCCTTCTATAGGATGCTGTTCGCCTTTGCGGGTAAGGGCATTAAAAACAGGTTTATTTGCTTTGCATTCAAGCATCCATTCTCTTGCGAAAACACCATCCTGCACCTCTTTTAATATCTTACGCATCTCTTTTTTAGTCTCTTCTGTAATTACTCGAGGACCTCTTGTGAGGTCGCCATATTGTGCAGTATTGCTGATTGAATATCTCATATTTGATATTCCGCCCTCATAAATTAAATCAACTATAAGTTTAACCTCATGCAGACACTCAAAATATGCCATTTCTGGAGTATAGCCTGCCTCAACAAGGGTCTCAAATCCTGCCTGAATGAGTGCAGTAATACCTCCGCACAAAACAGCCTGCTCACCAAAAAGGTCGGTCTCTGTTTCTTCTTTAAAGGTCGTTTCGATTATCCCGGCTCTGCCGCCGCCAATTGCTGACGCATAAGCGAGTGCAACATCTCGGGTATCACCAGTCGGGTCTTGATGTATAGCTATCAAACAGGGGACGCCACTGCCTTTCATAAATTCAGATCTTACGAGATGACCGGGTCCTTTTGGGGCTACCATAAAAACATTTATATCTTGTGGAGGCACTATCTGACCAAAGTGTATATTAAAACCATGAGCAAAACAGAGATATGCGCCTTTTTTCATATTTTGAGCTATCTCATTATTAAATATATCTGCTTGAAATTCATCGGGTAGTAAAATCATTATTACTTCAGCAACTTTTGCTGCTTCTGCAGGTGTCATTACATTGAAGCCTGCTGTAATGGCTTTTTGCCAGCTTGACCCAGGCCTTAACCCAACTATAACATCTATCCCGCTATCCTTAAGGTTATTAGCATGAGCATGACCCTGACTCCCATATCCCATAATAGCAATTTTCTTGCCTTTCAAGACATCCATTTTCACATCTTTGTCATAGCAAATATTTAACATCTGATCCTCCAGCTTACATTAATAATGAAATATTATACTATAACCTTAATCAAAAAGGCTTATAAATACACAAATAAGCAGGAATTCTTGGTGAACAGCTCTGAGGGAACTTTAACAACGCTTAACTTCTCATATTTATCTTCAAAACTTTACCATGGGCAATTACAGCAGTTTTTTACAATAATTTTTCCCGACTTTGTCAGCTAAAATTAAACCCGGGACTAAACGATAATATAATAGAAAAATGGCAATCTAAGAATGTCTATTTACAAATGGCATAGGGAATACATATAGAACTAATACCTTTGGACTTATGATCAAATTCAAATATTTTGCTTTTAATATTAAAGACCCTTTCAATTATTTCTTCTGTGATGACATTTGCGGGAATGTCGTCTTTTATTATGCTGCCGTCTTTAATCGCTATTATCCTTCTGCTGAACCTTGCTGCATGATTGATATCATGAATCACCATTATAATCGTAATTTTCTCCTGCTCATGAAGCCTTTCTAACAATTCAAGCACCTCAAGTTGATGATGAATATCCAGAAATGTTGTTGGTTCATCTAAAAGCAAAACCCCTGTCTTTTGAGCCAGCGCCATAGCTATCCATGCCCTTTGCCGCTCGCCGCCAGAAAGGGTATTTACATATCTATTGGTTAATTCTCTTAGTTCTGTAACATTTATTGCCCACTCTATAATGTCATTGCCTTCAGGGTCACTGTTTCTAATCATACTCCGATAAGGGAAGCGTCCATATGCTACAAGGTCTTTTACGGTTATATCATCAGGTGATTTAGGTCCCTGCCAATTGAAGAAATACGGCGATACTATTATCCTTCATCCTCTGAACCCGAAGTATCCGGACATCGAATTAAAGAAGGGGAACAAGTATCGGATTGTCGGGAAGGTTGTTGAGAAGAAAAAGAAGTATTGAAGCAAGCAATGCCTTATCATACCATCTTGTATGATACAAAAAAGTATGATAATATATTGCCATGAAATTCTATAACAGGGAACAAGAGCTTTCAAGGTTGTCCGAGATTGCAGCCCTTTCCATGAAAACCTCTCACATGGTCGTAATCACAGGCAGAAGGCGTGTCGGCAAGACCGAATTGATAAGGCAGTTTGCAAAGGGGAAAAAGAATGTCCTTTATCTCTTCGTCACTAAAAAGAAACCTCATATATTGATAGAAGAATTCAGGGATATACTTGCCGAGAAAATTCCTCTCATGCGAACGGTCACCTTCAGGAGTTTTGAAGACTTCTTTACTTTTGTTTTTAGCTATATGAAGGAGCATCTGGCTATAATCGTTTTTGATGAATTCCAGAACTTTGAATTTGTTGATCCCTCTGTATTTTCTACTATGCAGAACCACTGGGATAAAGAGAAAAACAATATAAAGGGCGTCTTTATTTTTATCGGCTCTGTCTTTACCCTTATGCAGAAGATATTCGAAGGGAAAAAAGAGCCTCTCTTTGGAAGGGCAACATCAAAGCTCTATATAGAGCCGCTCACACCGAATGCTATAGCCGAAATCCTGACCGATTATCATCTCGACTCTGCTGCGCATCTGTCATTTTACTACACGCTTTTCGGAGGAATACCTAAATATTACTTTCTGATAGATAGATACAGATTATTTGGAAAATCACATGCAGAGATTATTAAGAAGCTCTATTGTGAGGCTGATGCGCCTCTCCAGAACGAGGGCAGAGAACTCCTGATAGAGGAATTTGGCAAGAACTATCATCTTTATTTCTCTATCCTTCAGGTTATTGCAGGCGGAGAAACTCAGATGGCGCGAATAGCTGACGGGACAGGAATAAACATCAACAGCATCAGCAAATACCTCGATGAACTAACCTCGTACTATCAGGTGCTCCAGCGGAGAATACCAGTTACAGAACATAAATATGAAAAGAAGATAGGAAGGTACTATATCAAAGACCCTGCTCTTAGATTCTGGTTCAGGTATATATTCAAAAATCAAAGCCTAATAGAGATTGGAAACGAAAAGGGTCTCACTGCAAAAATAATGCATGACCTACCGACTTTCACAGGGAGATCCTTTGAAGAACTGGTCAGGGCATTACTTATTCAGAGAAACTCGGAAGACATCCTTACATTCAGATTTACAAAGATTGGCGGTTTCTGGACAAGAAGGGGCGATGTGGAGATAGATGTAGTTGCCATCAATGAAGAGGAAGACAAAATATTTTTCGGTGAATGCAAGCTCAAGGGAAGTAAATTTACAAAGGGAGATGCACAACGACTTAAAGAAAAGGCATTATCTGTGAAATGGAGAATCGGCGGGAGAAAAGAATATTATGCATTATTCTCTATGGATGCTATATCAGAAGCTCAGAGAAAAGCCCTTGAGAAAGAGGGATTATTAGCGTTTGATATGAATGGGCTTTTACATAGAGGTAATAAATGATATTCAAACGGTAATCCTCACGGGCCGCATATCAAGATTTACCCAAATCAAAAAGATCATGAAACCGGAGAAAAAGTAACTTTCATCCCTTATATTTCAAGGCTAAGACCGATAAATCAAAATGCCGGATGAATGAAAACCGTTCAATAGCTATACCGATAGCAATTATGCTCATAACAATAAGCATCCCGATGATTCCATAATCAACAGCAAGCTTCATCATCTCCATATCAACTCCTACCCAAGTTAAGCAATTCTATATTCAGATGTGTATGTGCATGTGTATGTGATTTACATCCACTTACACTAGTGCCTGTGCTTACAAAATCGCTCAATTTAGGTAACTATCCCTTTTTGTGTTTTTTTGTACTGCTATCACAAATTTCTGAATCGCATCCCGGACAATGCCCTTTCTTTTTCCATACAGAGCGGTATAAGAGATATACCGCTCCAGCGATAATCACAGCAATCAATGCTATATCTACAAAGTCCATCTAACATAAACCTCCTCTCTCCTCTATGCTTTCCCTTTACCCCAGATTTGGCTTCGGACTTTTCTGTGGGTTCCCCTAAAATCTCCCTTCATCCCCCTTTTCCAAAGGGGAAAATACCTCACTCACCCACACAAAAGCCAGAAGAACCAATTTATAAAACTCCATACGGTACACAAAATGTATTGAAACAATTGCACTCATCGTTTAGGGAGATAATCCTTGCTTTAATGCCAAAAACTTCTTTAATGACTTCTTCTGTTATAACATTTGCAGGAATGTCGTCTTTTACTATACGGCCGTCTTTAATCGCTATTATCCTTCTGCTGAACCTTGCTGCATGATTGATATCATGAATCACCATTATAATCGTAATTTTCTCCTGCTCATGAAGCCTTTCTAACAATTCAAGCACCTCAAGTTGATGATGAATATCCAGAAATGTTGTTGGTTCATCTAAAAGCAAAACCCCTGTCTTTTGAGCCAGCGCCATAGCTATCCATGCCCTTTGCCGCTCGCCGCCAGAAAGGGTATTTACATATCTATTGGTTAATTCTCTTAGTTCTGTAACATTTATTGCCCACTCTATAATGTCATTGCCTTCAGGGTCACTGTTTCTAATCATACTCCGATAAGGGAAGCGTCCATATGCTACAAGGTCTTTTACGGTTATATCATCAGGTGATTTAGGTCCCTGCGGCAGTATTGCCATTTTTCTGGCAACCGCTTTTGCAGGCAGTGAATGAATGTCTTTGCCGTCCAGATAGACACAGCCTCCTGATAGTTTAATGAGCCTTCCGATTGCCTTAAGAATAGTAGATTTGCCCGAACCGTTGGGACCGATTATAGATGTGATTCCGATTGTGTCAAAGTCGAGATTCAAATCCTTTATAACTGTTTTGCCGTTGTAAGCAATTTTTAAAGACTCTATTTTGATTGCATCCATTGTTTAACCTCCGATACTTTTTAAGGTTCTGTCATTCCCCGACTCGATCGGGGAATCCAGTTCCTTGAATAGTTCCCCCGATTAAGCTTGTCCTCTGACTTGATCAGAGGATCGAGGGACGGCGTCTGGATTCTCTGGTCCCCCGATAAAAGACTTCGAGGGCAGGCAAGCCAGAGAATGACATTATTCACCATGATCTATTTGTTTTATAACTATTTACCCATTTTTTCATAGAATTTTTGACATTACTACTTTTTCATACCTCTTCTTAATAAATACAGAAAAAAAGGCGCTCCAAGAAATGCCATAAATACGCCTACAGGTATCTCCGTTGGGGCAAAAGCCATTCTTGCTGCTGTATCAGCCCATATAATTAACATTGCGCCGAATACGGCAGAAAAGGGCAAGAGATACTTGTAATCAGAACCTACAATCAGCCGAACCGCATGAGGGATAATCAGTCCCACAAACCCCAAAAGCCCTGCAACACTGACAGCCGATGCTGCTAAAAATGCTGCAAGTGCAATGAGCCCTAATCTTGTCATCTCAACCCTTATTCCAAGAC
Organism: Thermodesulfovibrio yellowstonii; assembly: GCA_020724365.1. GTDB lineage: Bacteria > Nitrospirota > Thermodesulfovibrionia > Thermodesulfovibrionales > Dissulfurispiraceae > DYHD01. Next base: position 17,558 of record DYHD01000025.1, read on the forward strand.
CCCTTGCAATATCATCTCCGAGCATCAAGATATTGAGATGCCGATGTATAGCCAACGAAACAGCAGACCCAATCGCTGTATACGGTAAAATCATCTGCATATGCCCCCAGCTTCTTCCCTGAAGTCCGCCTGCCATCCAGTTAATAACCCCCTGAACCTTATCGCTGTGAAATACCATAAGGGTTGTTAAGAATGCGCCCAAGAAAGACGCAACTGCAACGCCTGCAAGTATAAGACCGAGTGGAGATATGCCGCCTCTCCACGAGATAGAATAGACAATCATAGAGGCGAGCATTGCCCCTAAAAATGCCCCGAGCGGCACATACGCAGTATGCCCTGGAAACAATATCATTATTATAACTGCAACAAGCCCGGCGCCTGCAGACACACCAATAATGCCAGGGTCGGCAATAGGGTTTCTCAATACACCTTGAAGTATCGCTCCTGAGATAGCGAGATTGATGCCTACCAATGCGCCTGTAATAATGCGGGGCAGTCTTATATTCCAGATAATATGGTAATTGGCAGAGCTTTTGTCTCCTGTTAAGGCTGAAACAATCTCTTTTAGGCTTATATCCACAGCCCCAAACTTTATGCTTACAATAAACCCGAGAACAAGAATAGATAATCCTGCGACAGCTGTAACAACTCTTTTTAAATATCTATGGTCATGCTCATGCAAAGGCATCATACCCGCATCTTCCCTCACAGCATCACCCCAAAGGCTATTGCAATAATTGTTAAAGCAAGCATACGGTAATGAATAATCAGCACAATATCCACCTTCAAGCCTCCTCCGTAAAATAGACATAGAAAATTAAATTTCCTTGAAATTCCCCTCCCCTTGCGGGAGGGGACACCCCCCAATGATTCCCCCCCTTGAAAGGGGGGGTAGGGGGGGTAAGCATTTGGCTTATTCTTCACCCTCACCCTAACCCTCTCCCGTCAAGGGAGAGGGGACTTTAGGACATCTCTATCTCTATTTTTCAAGCCTCCTTATTCTTCATAATTTTTTATAAGCAATGCCCCCTTTATGAATGCAATTGCAATAAATATCATCAATACTGATGCTGATATAACAGTCTTTATATCAATTTCTCCGCTCCTCATCAATATATTTGTATGGCTTAACGGCAAAGACATAAGCGCATATCTCAATAGCGGCGGCAGATCGTCTATAGGAAAGAATGTCCCTGAAAAAAATACCATAGGCATTATGAAGAAATTGGTATATATCGCGTTATCTTCCGGGTCTTTTGTAAGCATTCCAACAACGACCCCCAGACATGAAAACAGGAGGGCATTTATTAAAAGCCCGGCAATTGATAGAAAAGAAAATGGAAGGGCGTGAAAGACAATAACGCCTGCAAGTATTATCATCGAGGCAGCCAGCATCCCCCTTATCATCCCTGATAGCACAATGCCGAGCATTATGCTCAGGTGTGATGCGGGCGACATGGCAATGACCTGAAAACTCTTATAATAAAGCCTTCCCATACTTATAAAATTAGATACGAGATTAAATGAGTTTGTCATGGATGTCATAGCGGCAACACCCGGCAGGAGGAACTCTATGTAGCTTCCGCCCCCAATCTGGACCCTCTGCCCAAGCCCTAAGCCAAAGTCTAAGAGATACAGGAATGGAAAAAACAGTGATGAAAAGACATAGCCGAACTTCATCGCCTTCCTTCTGAAAAGCAGCATTTCCCTGTAAAAGATCGGATACCAGCCGAATTCCCTCAAGTCAATCCGTTTCATTAATCACATCTCCCGTAAGCTCTATAAATATATCCTCAAGAGCCGTTTTTCTGAGCACAGCGACATTGTTCGATAATCTGACAATTTCTTCAGCTTCATGTCTGTTGTTATAAAATATCCTTGATGTCCTGCCGTCTCCGTTTTTCTTTTCCATAACATATCTACCTTTGTTATTTTTCAATTCATCGGGCGAGCCGATAGTCACAATCTGTCCCTTTGATATAAATGCCACCCTGTCGCACAGTGTTTCCGCCTCCTCCATATAATGTGTTGTCATAAATATCGTCTTACCGCTCTCTTTCAACCCCTTCACAATATCCCATAATTCCCTTCTTATACGGGGGTCAAGCCCTATGGTCGGCTCATCCAGAAAGATGATCTCAGGCTCAGATAATAATGCCCGCGCGATAAGCAGTCTCCTCTGCATACCTCCTGACAGATTTTCCGCTGTCGTATCCTTTTCCTCTGTCAGACCGAGCATTAACAGCTTATCGGCTATATTCCTCCGGAGATTTCGGACATTGTAAAGCATCCCATAAACGAGCATATTTTCATAGACGGTCAATTCCCTGTCGAAATTTCTCTCCTGCGGAACCAGAGCTATGAGCGCTTTAATATCCTCCCTGTTCACGGACACATCTCTGCCATTGATGAGAATGCTCCCTTTGGTTGGTCTGCTTAAGGTCGTCAGCATCTTGATAATAGTCGTCTTTCCAGCCCCGTTTGGCCCCAAAAGCCCGAATATTTCACCTTGTTCAATCGCAAAGGACGCATTCTGCACCGCGCATTTATTGCCGTAATATTTCATAAGATTATTGACCGTTATCATAAAAGTAATCCCTCAGTTACGGGTACATTAATCAATTATATTTTCCCCTCTTTGGAAAAGAGGGGTTAGGGGAGATTTTTATTCTCATTTGAAGGCTTCCGGATACATCAGCCTTGCGATATGAGCTACAGCATCAGCTACCCTTACAGCCGGATTAACTCCGAAGAGTTCATAAGGCAGCATATAAAGCCTTCCTTCCTTTACCGCCCGCAGTTCCTTCCACGCAGGATGCTGGGTTATCTCTCTTTTGAATTTCTCTTTTACCTTATGGCCATCACCGTGCGTAATAACGAGCATCACATCAGGGTTTTTGCTCATCACATATTCGGGGCTCAACGGCGCATACTGGGGCATGGTATTTAAAGGCTTTACATCTTTAGCTATATTGTTTCCGCCGAGCATTTCGACGATATTGCCGACAAAGCTTGAGGGCAGGGACATGTTGAAACTCTGCGTAGACCCCCACAGGATGACGACCTTGGGCGATTCCTTTTGAGATGTCTTTTTTATCTTATTTTTTACTTCGGCAACCCTCTTTTCGATTCCCTTTACAACAGCCTCTGCCTTTTTCTTGTTGCCTGTTATCGTTCCGTAAATCCTCAGCTTGTTTAAAATATCATCATAACTATTTATTGACAACAGAACCATCGGAATCCCGGCTTTCTCAAGAGGCGGGATAATAGCGTGATGAAACATCACATTGACGCCTATGACAAGGTCGGGCTTTAACGAAACTATCTTTTCTACACTCGGATTAGGCGTCTCTCCGACAGAAGGGAGGCTTTTTACTTTGTTAAGCAATGCCGCAGGCATTCCCGTGCTTTCCGGCCTTCCCACAGCCATTCCCCCGACGGCATAGAGCATTTCCATATTTGAACTGTTAAGAACGACTATCCTCTGCGGACTGACAGGAATCTTCACGCTTCTCTTTGCATCATCAACAATAGTCGTCTTTGTATCCGCAAAAGAAATAGCAGCGAAAACCAGGGCAGCAATTATCATTGCCGATACAATAATTGGCATTAAGTCTTTTAGTTTCATTTATCCTCCGTTTAAAACCTGTTTTTAACCCAAATCCAGCGAAATTCGTCATTCCCCGACCCCCTTGTCATTCCCCGATTAAATCGGGGAATCCAGAGGGCATGCTTGATCGGGGAATCTATACATCTGGATTCCCGCTTACAGACTGCAGGAATGACAACTCTTATCGCTGGATTTGTCTTTAAGGTTTATAAACTTTTCCATCTGCTCCTGAATTATCTGTCTGTTTTCATCCCTGCCGAGATAAAGCTTGAACATGGCATTGCCGTTTTTATTGAAAAACTGTATGGAATGGCTTTCGAGCCCCATAAACGGTTTGCTCACAAAAAATATGGCTGACAAATCATCCGCTCTAATATGTCCTCCGATAGGTGTGTCTTTTGATTGGAGATTATAATATCCATGCCCGTAAGTGCCCATAGGAAATGGTGCTTTTACCTCGAGAATAGTTGATTCGTTTTGAACAATAACAGTCAATATCCCCCATGTCGAAACCTCTGCAATAATCTCATCAAACCTGTCCTTTGAAACCTCCTTAACCATCTCATCAGGCAGGTTCCTCATCACATCCATTTCGCAAACCTCAAGCTCTTTAGCCATTGCGGTTGTTGCCTGCGATGGATTTTTTGATACCATCTCCATTACTTTTTCTTTAAGTCCTTTTGTTCCGCACGCGCAATTCATTTTGAATCCTCCTTGTTTTATCGTTCGTATTGTCAAAAATTATCTTCCCTCTCCCCTTGGGGGAGAGGGCTGGGGTGAGGGGTCAAAAGGGCAGTTCTGATTACGCTCAATATGCCC
>DYHD01000025.1:21996-25613 GCA_020724365.1 Thermodesulfovibrio yellowstonii
TTCATTATCCCAGAACCTCAGAACCCTATACCCCTCAGCTCTAAGCCATTCATCGCGGATTTTATCCTTTGGATTGTTTAAATGCTGACTGCCATCTAATTCTATGACAAGTCTATTTTCAAGGTTTACAAAATCCACAACATATCCGCCAATCGAATGTTGACGACGAAACTTGAAACCTTCCATCTGCCGATCCCTAATGTGCCGCCATAAATACTGCTCTGTATCCGTAGAGTATTTCCTGAGCCTTCTGGCCACACCAGTCATGTTTTTCACCCCCACCCTTTCCCTCCCCCCTCAAGGGGGAGGGTTCTTTTATATTTCAATTATATTTCAATATTTTTAAAACACTTTTCCATAAAACTTTTGACAATATCTTGTCATTACTCGTTACTGCCTTTTCATCCCTGCGCTGCTATTGCCTTTATATTAAGCGCGTGATTGCCATTGCTTTTAATCATCATCAGCCAGTCAAGCATCGCCTGTGTGAGGTTCACATACCAGAACTGCCCGGCAACAGTAAGCTCAAGGAAACCATCACTCATTGTTATCAGCCCCTTTGCAAGCCATGCCTCGAGCAGCGGAGACAGCATATTTTCAAGATCAACGCCGTATCTGGCGCTCAGCATCGAAATATTCAGTCTCCCTAAATCCATCTCTCCTATAATCTCTGTATAAAGCTCGTAATCATCAGGAGGAGACATCATAAACATTAACGGCTTTTCTCCGGCATCTATGCGTTTCATATATGAGTGAATATCCCTGTCAATAAAGAATGTGTATCCCTCAATTTTGCCGCCTGCGCCAGCGCCAAAAGGCACGGTGACGAAGCCTGATTTAGATAGCTGATTGTAAAGATTTCTCTCTCTGGTATTTCTTGCCCAATGGCAGATGCTCAGCCTTTTGTATCTTGCCTTTTCCATAATTTCCACGCCCCGTTTGAACATCACCGCCTGTTCCGATGTCTTAGCCGCAGAAGGCAATGCCCCTTTTTGCACAGCCTCCTTGAGCTTGCTGTCTTCATAGACATTAAGCTGATACAGGTCGCCTCCGTCTATTGCGATTTCTATCAATGTCGTTACATCTTTTTCCCATACATCCATTGTCTGATGCGGCATTCCATACATGAGGTCTATGATTACCGCTGCATTATCAATGCTCATCAGATAGTTCAGCCTGTCAATAATTTTCCCTCTGTCATCTATGCGGCCGATGCACTTTCTCACTTTGGTATCAAAAGACTGCACGCCAAAAGAGAACCTGTTTACTCCTCCCTTTAGGCAAGCGTTAATCTTATCATCGCCAAACTCATGGAACCTTGACTCAAATGTCATCTCATAGTCATTAGCAAGCGGAATGTTTAAATGAATCGCCTGAATCAGCCTCTCTATATTTTGGACACTGAGCGCAGACGGCGTGCCTCCGCCTATATACACAGCATGAACTGGATGAGATTTCATAAATAGAGACATTGAATTCATATTCAATTCCGTAATCAGTCTATCAATATAGGCATCTTCAAGGTCTTTGTTCAAGAAATTCTGAAAAAAACCACAGTAAAGGCATCGAGTCTGGCAAAATGGTATATGGATATAAATAGCCCTTTTAGACCTCCTACCGGACTGTCTCATAAAGGCATCCCATCTGGTAAGAATCTCTTCTGCCGGCACCGTCCTGCCCCTGACAGACGGGTGAATAACCCTCTTTGCATCAAAGGCAAATCTTAGAGGGTCGTCTGTCTCATTGCCAAATAGCCATTTTTTATCCACAACAGGCATTTCTGTCATACCTTTTATGAATCTATCTGCTTTGCTCATCGTTTGCATTTTTATCCTCCGTTTAGCTTATTAATATCTAAATTGAGCGATTTTATTGATAAATACAGAATAGCCGAGACGGCTGTCCTACCCAAATGGGTGATAGACTATTTCCGGTAGGACAGGCGGGACGCCTGTCCTACTGATATAACTCTTTGAAAGTATTAGTTTTTAAAGTAGTAGGTCAGGCGTCTCGCCTGACTTAAAAATCATTTTATTTCAAAGAGTTAGGAATTTTTGCTAAACTCCATTCAGCTTATTAATAACGGTCTCCGCGAACTCCCAGACTTCCCGTTTGTCCATGAGTGTTCTGGGTTTAAGACGCTTTTGAACCTCGTCATTCGGCAGGTTAAGCATCTTATAAAATCTCATCAATCCATCTCTGTCTTTTTCTATCATCTTGCATGGAACCATTTCGCCGTGAAGCATACCTGCATGGATTACAGTGCCGTTAAGCATTTCTATTGTTGGAATGAGATGTTCAACTCCCCCATGAATCTTGCCTTTATAAAAAACAGGCGTGGTCTTCATTGCTACACCAAAGATGACATTCTTTTTGGATTTAAGGACATCAAGGTTTTGCTCAATAAAAGCCTTTAGTTCAGGCAGTATAGAATGGCTGTAAATACCTGACCCCATAATCACCACTGCATAATCCTCCAATGAGACAACATCTCCAGCCTTCGCCAAATCAACTACAAAATCATCATATCCAAGTCTCTCAGCAATCCATCTGCCAATCTGCTCTGTCGAGCCGTATCTTGAAGCGTAAACGATCAAAGTCTTCATCTTAAAATCCCCCCTCGCCCCCCTTTGCTAAAGGGGGGATATTGGAAATTTCCCTCTTTGGAAAAGAGGGGTTAGGGGAGATTTTTATAGCTTTTTGTGTCTTTTTAAGGCATGTATGTTTCATTTCTTATCTCCTTTTCTCTTTGATTTGTTGTTTTTTTGTTTTCTTTTCAATTACCATCCTCTCTGCCTGAAGCCAATCATTAAGGTCATAACCGTGCGCCATTCCCCTTTGTTCATAAAGTTCATAAGCTGCTATTTTTATCTCTTCATGAAGTTCCTGCACCTTAAACCTCCTTTTTAACTCATTATTCATGACTGTGAATGTGAGTGTGTATGTGCTCTTAAAGAAGTGCATGTGAATGTGAATGTGAATGTAAGATATACACATACACTTTCACTTTCACTTTTTACGCATCACTCATTACGCTTGTTATGCCTGTCATTTTTTCAGGCTTCATCCTGAACATTGGATATTTATTCTTCTTTTTGATAAATTTTTCTTTGAATTTTGCATAAGCGCCTTTTGGAAGCCTGAGCCTCTCCTCAAGCAAATCCCAGCCTTTAATGACTCCGCCTTCGTCATACACAAACTCGCCTTTGCCAAAAATAGACACCGCTTTAAAGTCTCTGGATGAGTCATCTGTTTTGCACATCTTCAGGCAGATATTTGGATTTGCCGCGATATTTTTTGCAGTTGTGCCATTAGGCTTTATCAGCCCGCATATATAACCGTCAAGCAGAAAATAATTAAACTCAATGGCATAGGGTGAACCCCCTGCGTCAACTGTGCAGAGGGTTGTCCATGTGTGGTTGTTAATAAAATCTTTAATCTCTTTCTGTGCCATTTTTTTCATATGTTGCTCCTTATTTTTTAGTTCGTATTGTCAAAATTAACCACAGAGAACACAGAGAAAATATTAAATATTAATAAGTTAAGAGGAATTCTGTTCCCCCCCCTCTGTGACCTCTAAATTATTACAAGATATTATCCGTTCCGTTATACCTTTT
>DYHD01000026.1:0-12835 GCA_020724365.1 Thermodesulfovibrio yellowstonii
GCACGCCGCCAGCGTTCGTTCTGAGCCAGGATCAAACTCTCATGGCTTTTCAAAAAACTCTAGCAAATTGACAAGAACCTACCTTTAGTTTTCAAAGAACAAAAACTCTGCAGATCCCTTAAGTTCAGGTTCCCTTGATATTAATCTCTTTTGGGAAAACAATGTCTATATCTAAATTAAGCTTAACTTAGAGAATTAGACATTTAATATTAACACACCTAAAGAGTTAATAGTCACTAAACTAAACTGAACATTAGGCGCTGCAGAGGTAGAAAAAGAACAAGCAATGACTTCTTTTGATTTAATTGTAACAATTCTTAAATTATATGTCAAGCCCTCTTTTTATATATCATAAAAAAACTAAAAAATCGACACTTTTTCTTGGCTAATTCTCGAGCTCAGGTCTTTTGCAACAGCTTGTTAAATCTTGACTTGAATTATGTTTGCCTATTGGATTACGCTCTATAACTTTAGCTGATTATTATATTTCAGCGAAACAATAATTCAATTGCTTTTTTATGTTAATTTAAAAATAAGTTTTAATTGTAATGACAAAGGCATTTAGAACCCTGAAAAGCATTTCTTTGCTCGAATCTCTTCTGTATATCGCTCATAACCTGATGTCTTGTCTTTCCCCATTTTGGGGCTATCAGGATATCTTCAGGAGCTGTAGCAAAAAATCTTTGAATAACCATATTTGGATTCAGAAGTTCAATAAAATCAACCATGAAATCGAGATACTCATTATAATCGAAGGTATGAAAATATTTATTAGTATAATAATCAGCAAGTGGCGTATTTTTAACTACCTGCAATTGGTGTATTTTTATAAATTCAATTGGGTGATTGGATAATTCTGTAGCCATCTTGAGCATCTCTTTCCTTGTTTCAGTGGGAAATCCAACAATAATATGTACTCCAATATGTATTCCCCGTCCAACAGTTAAACTAACAGCATCGAGAAATGCCTGAAAGTCATGTCCTCTGTGTATGAATTGTAAGGTTTTATCATGAATAGATTGCAAACCATATTCTATCAGTATAAAATATTCCTTTGCGAGTGATTGTAAAAAGGATATTTTTTCTTCATCCACACAATCAGGCCTTGTGCCGATTGCAAGTCCCATTACAGAAGGGTGAGAAAGTGCTTCAATATAAAGTCGCTCCAGATCACGAAGAGGAGCGTAAGTATTTGTAAATGGCTGGAAATAAACAAGAAACCTTGTTGCACCGTACCTAAGTGAGAGATAGTTTATTCCATTTCTTATTTGTTCTTTTATTGAAAGCTGTGGCTTGCATTCAGAAGGTCTAAAACTATCATTATTACAATAGATACATCCGGTTACATCAAGGCTGCCATCTCTGTTAGGGCAGGTAAAACCTGCATCAACATTGACCTTATAAACAGTAGTATTGAATCTTTTCTTTAAATATCGTCCGAAAGAATTGAATCTTATAATCATATTACTATTATTTATTTTAATAAATTGTAATGTCAAATGTGCTTGAATTTGCTATAATAGTAAAAAAATTTAGGGAGGTTGTTATGGCAGTGGCAGGACTTAAAGATATTTTGGAAATTAAAGACGGAACTGTCTCAATAAAAGACAAAACAACTCTCAAAAAATTGATGGATACTCTGATTTATACCGCTGTATTTGAGGATAACGAAGAAAAAAGAAAGAACTTTTTTTTATTCATCAAAGAGATAGCAAAGGCTTGCGGTGTTATACCTTCTTCTATTCAGGGACTTTATGAAGAGATGGGAAGAGAGTATCCAGGATTTACCGTTCCTGCAATAAATATCCGTGGATTGACTTATGATGTAGCAAGAGCTATCTTCAGAAAGGCAATAGAGAAGGATGTAGCTGCATTGATATTTGAGATTGCCCGTTCGGAGATAGGTTATACAAAACAAAGACCTCTTGAATATGCAACTGTAATCCTTGCTGCTGCTGTAGCAGAAGGTTTTGAATACCCGATATTTATACAGGGAGATCACTTCCAGCTTGTAAGAAAACACTTTTTGAAAGAACCCAATGCAGAGTTTAATTATGTGAAAGGACTAATTTCAGAGGCGATAGATGCCGAGTTTTATAATATAGATATTGATTCTTCAACACTCGTTGATCTTGAAAAACCGACGATTAAGGAGCAACAGAGACCTAACTTTGAAAATACTGTAGCTCTCGCAGAATTTATTAGAAATATACAACCAAAAGGTATAGATATATCAATTGGGGGTGAAATTGGTGAAATCGGAAGCAAAAATAGCACACCTGAAGAAGCAAGGGCATATCTTGATGGATTCAAAGAAATATTCAGAGGCTCAAAAGGTTTAAGCAAGCTTAGTGTTCAGACAGGGACATCTCATGGCGGTGTATGCCTGCCCGATGGAACCCTTGCTAATGTAAAGATTGATTTTGATACTCTCAAGATTATTTCTGATGTAGTAAGGAATGAGTACGGGCTTTCCGGCTGCGTTCAGCATGGAGCTTCTACTCTTCCGGAAGATGCCTTTGATATGTTTCCAAAAACCAATACATCCGAAGTGCATCTTGCTACAGGCTTCCAAAATATTATTTATGACAGTAAATATCTCCCGGAAGACTTTAGAAGGCAAGTGTATAGCTTCATAAAAGAAGAGTATATAAATGAAAAAAAAGAAAATCAGTCTGAAGAACAGTTTATATATTCTATTAGGAAAAAAGGCTTTGGACCCGTAAAGAAAAAATGGTGGGATCTACCATCATCCATAAAAAATCCTATTATGGGCGAATTGGAGTCTAAATTTGGGCTTCTCTTTGAGAAACTGAATGTTATAAATACTACAGGGATAATCAAACGTAATATCAATCCTGTAATCGTAAAAAAGACTTTCGATATAGATAAATTGGAGTTATTATAGCTATGGCAAAAGGTAAAAAAGAGGTTGTCGGGATAATTGTGGGAGGCGGACCTGCGCCAGGCATAAATGGCGTTATAAGTTCGGCTGCTATTGAAGCAATCAATGAGGGCAAACTAGTAATAGGAATAATGGACGGATTCAAACGGCTCTGTGACGGCGATAAGAGCTGTGCAGTGCCTTTTAATATAGCTGATGTCTCAAGGATACATACGCAAGGAGGCTCTATATTAAGGACATCGAGAGAGAAGCCAGAAAGAATAAGGGAAAGGTTCAAAATCATAATGTCCACTATTAAGGCTCTTGGCATTAAATATCTTGTTACTATAGGTGGAGAGGGAACCCTATTTCTGGCAAATAAGATAGAAAAAGAATCTCGTGGCTCATTCAATGTAGTTCATGTCCCTAAGACCATTGACAATGATATACCCTTGCCAGGCGGAGCTCCAACATTCGGCTATCAGACTGCAAGACACTGGGGTGTGGAGATAGTTAAAAATATTATGGAAGATGCTAGAACAACAGGTAGATGGTATTTTATAACTACAATGGGAAGGCTTTCAGGATATCTTGCACTTGGAATAGGCAAGGCAGCGGGAACGACAATTACCCTTATTTCAGAAGAATTCAAAGAAGAAAAAATTTCATTTAAAAAACTTTCTGATATTCTTACAGGGTCAATTTTGAAAAGACTCTCAATGAATAGAGACCATGGGGTTGCTATCCTTGCAGAAGGGATATCAGATAGGCTGGATACAGAGGAATTGTCCCAATATGAAAACTATGTCAAGGACGAAACAGGCAGGATAAGGCTTTCAGAAATTCAGCTTGGCAGAATACTAAAAACATTTGTACGAAATTCCCTTGAATCAATAGGTATTAATGTAACCATAGTTGATAAAAATATTGGATATGAGCTAAGAGCAGCCGATCCAATCCCATTTGATGTAGAATATACACGAAATCTCGGATACGGCGCCGTCCGATATTTACTTAAGGGGGGGACAGGTGCTATGATTGTCTTTGATGAAGGCTATCTTAGACCTATACCATTTGTTGAAATGATTGATTATGAGACTGGCTTGATGAAGGTAAGAAAGGTCAACATTGAGTCAGAGACATATGAAGTTGGGAGAAAGTATATGCTGAGGCTTGAAAAGGATGATTTTGAAGGAAATAATCTTAAACAGCTTGCGAGAACATCAAATATGGACCCTCAAGAATTCAAAAAAAGATTTGGCTATGTCATTGAATTATAATTTTAAAAGGTTATCTAATCTAACCCTGCCAAGTAAGGGATATCCTAAAATTCCTTTAGAGCACTTCGTTATTTCCTGCTCTATAAGTAAAATGATTATTTTGGATATCCCGCTCAAATAGAAACTTTGAATTCCTATATAAAAATAACAAACAATACAAAAAGTTCCTGTAATACAGATTGCAGGACGTTTATAAACCTTGAACATTTATTAATTTCTGAATATATTGATTAAAGATGGAATTACGATTAACTTCTGATGAGATCATAAAGCTTCAAAAAGGCGAAGATATTTATTCTGCCCTCAAGAGGGCTGGAATTTACATTATAGCTCCTTGTGGAGGTAAAGGAATATGTAGCAAGTGCAAGATTAAAGTCATTAAGGGTGATTATAAAGTCAAAAGTTCTGGGAAACTAACCATACAGGAAAAAGAGACAAATATATCCCTTGCTTGCCAGACATTCCCCAGAGGGGATATTATCATCGAAATACCAAAAGAATCTCAGCTTGTCATTGGAGATAAAATTGCAATTGCAAAAACAAAGAGCCTTATCGATCATCTCAAATCTTATAATGTCGAATTTTCTCCTATCACCAAAAGAGTATTTCTTGATTTGCCACATCCGACGATAAGTGACAGCATCAGCGATCTCGAGAGATTAAAAAGATCTCTGCAAGAAATAGGTGTTAGAAATATAAGATTTTCATATGGCTTTGTAAGCTCAATGAATAAAATACTCAGGACTTCTAACTGGATGGTATTTTTGACTTATGTAGATAGAGAGAGCCTCTATCCTGAAGCTTTGTTCCTATCGCCCTCAGAAAGCTGTAATAGAAGATATGGAATCGCAGTTGATATTGGAACTACAACAGTCGTTATCTATCTTGTGAATCTTTTAAATGGTGAAGTAATTGATATAGGCTCAACATATAACTCTCAAATAAGGTATGGTGATGATATTATAACGAGGATAATTTATGCCACAGAAGAACAAGGGCTCAACGACCTTCGAGATGCAGTTATATCAGACATCAATACTATCGTAAATTCTATGATGCAGAAGCATAGTATAGAATCATGTGAAATAGACTCTGCATCTATTTCAGCCAACACAACAATGAGTCATATATTTTGGGGGCTTGACCCTTCTTCAATAAGAGAAGACCCTTATATTCCACCTCTTAACTATTTCCCTTTGTGGAAAGCTGGAACCGCAAAACTCTCTATTAACCAACAAGCGCCTATCTATACCCTCCCTTGTGTTGCAAGTTATGTAGGTGGCGACATTGCATCTGGAATATTAGCCACAAAATTGCATCACAACCATGAGATAGCATTGTTTATGGATATAGGAACTAATGGTGAAATTGCAATAGGCAATAATGAATGGATAGTTGCTGCAGCTTGTTCAGCAGGTCCCTGTTTTGAAGGAAGCGGTATAAAATGCGGTATGAGGGCTACAATAGGTGCAATAGAGTCTATAAAGATTGACCCTACAACTTATGAGCCTATTATTGGTGTGATAGGAAATGTAACCCCTCAGGGAATATGCGGCTCTGGAATGATAGATGCCATGTCAGAGATGTTTTTAACGGGAATTATTGATCAGAAAGGCAGATTTATAGTCGGCAAAACAGACAGGATAAGAAAAGGAGATGAAGGTCTGGAATATCTTTTCTATAGAAGCGATAAACATTACAAGGATATAGTCCTTACAGAGGTTGATATTGAGAATCTTCTCAGAGCTAAGGCTGCCATCTATGCTGGGGTCATGACATTGCTCAATGAAATTGGTTTTACCATTGATGTAATCAAAAAGGTCTATATTGCAGGAGGATTTGGTAACTACATAAACATTCCTAAAGCAATAATGCTCGGTATGCTGCCTGATTTGCCACAAGAGAGATTTATTTATATGGGCAACTCATCTTTAACAGGTGCTTATCTATGCCTCCTTTCCGAAGAACTCAGGAAGGAAGCAGAAGAAATTGCTTCGAAAATAACTTATATTGAGCTTTCAGTCTCAAGAAGGTTTATGGATGAATACATATCTGCTATGTTTCTGCCTCATACTGATATAACTCAGTTCCCTACCGTTGCTGCATTGCTCTCATCTCTCATGAGTCCTAAACAGTTCTGGATACTCACAAATCCACAAGATAATATGAGCTAAGGAGGCTACTTATGATTAAAATAATTGATTTTTTTCATAAACTAAAATTTTTTATAAATCTCATATTATGCTTTTGCCTGTTTCCAGCCTTAACTTACTCTCTCACCATTGATGAGGCAATACAGCTTGCTACTGAAAATCTGCCATCTTATAAGGCTGCTATATTAAAGGTAAAGTCTTCAGAGGCTTTATATAATGCCTCGCTATCCCCCTATTTGCCAGTACTTGACAGCTTCTTTACTAAGAACAGGCATTATACCCCGTCTTTAGATCATGAATCGATGTCTTATGGGATTACATTGTCATACTTACTGTTTGATGGCGGAAAAAGATATGCAAACAGAGATATTGCCCGATTTAGCCTTGCAATTGATAATGAAGATCTAAGAAAAAATCTTCTTGATTTGAATTTTCAGGTCAAGAATGCATTTTATACAACCCTTGCAATGAAGCAAACACTTGAACAGAGAAGGATGCAGCTTGAAGACGCTCGGAAAGATTTTGATGTTGCAGATGGTAGATATAAATTTGGTGTAGCAACGCTGCTTGATGTCCTCCAAGCTTCTGTAAGAGTTGAGCAAGCAAGATTTAATCTTATTCAAGGTGAAGGCGACCTAAATAAAGCTTTATCTGAGCTTTATTCACTTATTGGGCTACCTGCCAGTGAAAAAAGAGAAATCAAGGGAAGCCTTGATATCGAGATAAAACTGCCTGAAAGAAGCAAAGTTCTTGAGGCCGCTTTGAAAAACCCAGAGATTAAACAAGCTGAAAATTTAGTAAAGATATCTGAGAATAATAAATCCTTAGCAAGGAGCGATTTTTATCCTTCTATCTCCGCATCCGCTTCATACACTAAAACAGATGGAAGACTACAGGTTACTTCCGTAAGGGAAGACAAAACAATAAGCATCACAGCCTCTTTGAATATATTTGAGCTGGGCAAATTCTTTAAAAAGAAATCATCCGAATTTGAAGAAAATGTTTCTTTGCAAAGATTAAACGATATCAAAAGAGTCATACAGCTTGATGCCTACAAGGTTTATGAGGATATCCAGACTGCTATTAACAAGCTTAAGGTTGCTCAGAAGCAACTCGAAGTCGCTGAGCATAATTATAAACAGGCATTTGGAGAATACAAAGTCGGTACAGGGGACATACTCTCACTCGTTCAGGCTGAAAGCACTCTTGCAAACGCAAGAGAACAGCTAATAAGCTCAAAGCTTTCGGTAATCATATCAAAAATAACAATTGAAAGAATTACGGGGATAGAAAATCTTGAACTCTTGGTTGCTAATTAGTTGCAAGAGGTATTTTAATGAAAAAAGTTTTAATAATTTCAGTTCTGCTAATAGCTACTATAGCAGGATATTTCATATATAAAAGTTTTTTTGTCAAACCAGCTATTAAGATAATAGAAACAGCACGTGCTGAAACAGGAAGCATAAGAGCCGTTTTAGTTGCTTCAGGGATAATAAAACCACAAGTAGGAGCTGTCGTCAAAGTAGGTACTCGTGCAACTGGAGCTATAATCAAGATGAATGTCAAAGTTGGAGACAGAGTCAAAAAAGGTCAGTTAATAGCCTTGATAGATGACAGAGAGGTTCAAAAATTGATTAAACAGCAAAAGGCATCAATCAAAGATGCTGAAGCTAATTATAGCTATGCAAAGATAAACTATCAAAGACAATTAGAATTAATAAAATATGACTACACAACTAAGGATCAGGTTGATATAGCTAAAAACAAGTTCGATTCTGCTCTTGCAATACTTGAAGAGAGAACTGCCAATCTAAAACAGACAGAGATTAGACTTTCTTATACAAAGATATATGCCCCGATAGATGGGATTGTATCTGATGTTACTGCTCAAGAAGGTGAGACAATTGTTGCAGGGCTACAGGTTGCAAATTTAGTAACCGTAATAAATCCAACACTACTTGAGATGTGGATTTATATTGATGAGACGGAGATAGGTAGGGTCAAACTCAATCAGAAAGTAGAATATTATGTAGATACATTCCCAGATAAGAGGTTCAAAGGCGATATACAGAAGATATATCCACAGCCTGTTGTGAAAGACAATATCGTCTATTATCTTTCAATAGTGAAGGTCGATGCTGAGGATGCAGCATTTTTGAAGCCAGAGATGACTGCTAATGTTAGGGTTATCTTTGAAGAAAAAACAGGCATTCTTACTATACCGAATTCAGCGGTTAAATTTGAGAGGGGCAAGCAGGTTACCTATAAAGTAACAGGACCTAATGCAGTTGAGAAGGTAGAGATTAAGATAGGACTGCGAGGCGAAGAAAAGACTGAAGTGATATCAGGACTCAAAGAAGGTGAAGAGATCGCCACCAAATTGATCCTTCCTATTCAAGCTAAACCTTAGAGAAAAGTCTTATGGAAGATAATTATATATGCGTCCTCGAAAATATAACCAAAATATTTAAAGTTGCTGAACAAGATATAAATGTTTTGAAAGGCATAAATTTAAAAATCAAAAGGGGTGAATTCGCCGCAATAATGGGTCCCTCAGGTTCTGGAAAGACCACACTTATGAATATATTAGGTTGCCTTGATACTCCTTCATCAGGAAGCTATTTATTATCAGGTAAAGAGGTGGCTAATCTAACAGATGATGAGCTATCAATTATCAGAAATGAACATATCGGTTTTATATTTCAAAGCTTTTTCCTGCTTCCATATGCGACAGTATTAGATAATGTTCTTTTACCAACGCTCTATGTTGAACGAGACTCTGCAGATTTCAGAAAAAAAGCTAAAGAAATATTAAAGCTCGTAGGGCTTGAAGATAAAATAAGATATAAACCTAATCAACTATCGGGAGGTCAGCAGCAAAGGGTAGCCGTTGCGCGGGCATTAATAAATGACCCTGATTTGCTTCTCGCTGATGAGCCGACGGGGCAACTTGACTCTAAGACATCCGCTGAAATTATGAACCTCCTTTCAGAAATGAACAGCAGGGGTAAAACAATAATTCTGATAACTCATGATTCAAATATCGCTGCTTATGCACATAGAATCATAACAATTGTTGACGGTATCGTGGTCTCCTGATATGTTTAAGCTTTATGTTATAGGGTTCGGTTATAAACCATTCACTCAAGAGATTAGAGATATAATCTATAGCGCAGATTTTATCTTAGCCTCCGAGAGGCTTTTTGACTTTTTTGAGGGATTGGAGGAATACAGCAGAGCTAAAGACAGCCTGAAGGTTATCAATAATGTTGATCAAACATTTGATTTTATCAAATCTCAAACCTCAAATCCTGAATCAAAGATTGTTTTATTAGCATCAGGAGACCCACTCTTTTATGGTATTGGCAGAAGGGCGATAAAAGAACTTGGCAAAGAAGTAGTGGAGATATTCCCTGATCTCTCAAGCATACAGGTAGCATTTGCTAAGATAAAGGAATCATGGGATGATGCATTTTTGATGAGCCTGCATGGTGGACCAGACCCCTTAAAAAGAAGAAAAATGCAATATGACATAACCGATATCCCACTTTTGCTACAAAAGCATTATAAAATCGCTATTCTTACAGATAAACAAAACAATCCTACTAAAATT
This sequence comes from Thermodesulfovibrio yellowstonii, assembly GCA_020724365.1. Classification (GTDB taxonomy): domain Bacteria; phylum Nitrospirota; class Thermodesulfovibrionia; order Thermodesulfovibrionales; family Dissulfurispiraceae; genus DYHD01. The sequence goes on from DYHD01000026.1 coordinate 9,931, forward strand.
GCTCAGGCTTTATTGGATTTTCCCTCACTGCCGAAGCATAGCAAGGATGCAGTAAGGATGTATGTTTGTGAGAAATTAGGATACCCTGATGAAAAAATAACCGAAGGGCTGACATCAGAGATAGCAAAACGAGAATACTCACATCCCAATTTGGTAATTATCCTTAATAATTCTTTAATTAATAAAGACATTCAACTATGCAATGCTAATATCTCATTCGGCTTATCTGAAGATGATATTATGCATACTAATAGTCTAATTACTAAAGACGAAATCAGGGCTATAACATTACATAAATTAATGCTCATTAACAAAGGCGTGTTCTGGGATGTAGGGGCAGGTTCAGGCTCTATATCTGTAGAGGCTGCAAAGCTATGCCCTAAACTGAAAATCTATGCTATTGAAAAGGATTCAGTGCAAGTTGAAAATATAGAGAGAAATAAAGAGAAGTTTAGACTGCAAGATATAAATGTAATTTCTGCTGATGCCCCTTCTAACCTTGAAGGACTTCCCTTGCCAAATAGAGTGTTCATCGGTGGCAGTGGAGGCAGGCTTGAAGAAATTCTCAAATTTATCTCTGAAAAAAAGGTCGAGATTATTGTCATAAATGCTACAACAATTGAAACCCTTAATAAAGCCCTTTTAATTTTAGAGAGATTAGGGTATAGTATTGATGTTTCACAGATTAATGTATCGAGAATGCGCAATATCGGAAATAGCAATTACTTTTCAGCTTTAAATCCAGTATTTATAATAAGAGGAAGGAAGGTATATTAGGCTTATCCAAATCCCGAACTAGATATATCAAACACTGGTAGGACAGTCGCCTTGCCTGTCCTGAAAGATGATGTGGCATAAGACAGCCGGGACGGCTGTCCTACTGGATTATAGATATTTAAAAAATTCTATATCGGGATTTAGGTGATAGTTTCAATCTATACTTATCTAAAATTAAAATTAAATAATAAGAGCCTCTTGCAAAAGTATGGAAACAGGCATTCCAAACCCTTCGCCTTGTCATTCCGAACGGAGTGAGGAATCTTTTCTGGCTCAGGGCAGGCGTTCAATGAGGAATCTTTTAATAACAATAACTTATAAGATTTCTCTCTATGATCGGAATGATAATTCAAAGACTTTTGCAAGAGCCTCAATAAACTAATATAAAAATGTCTGCTACCCTTTATGCTATAGGAGTGGGTCCTGGTGACCCTGAATTATTGACCCTTAAGTCAGTTAGAATTCTTAAAGAAGTCCCCTGTATTTGCGTTCCTAAGGGCAGGGAGGAAGGAAGCAGCCTAGCGCTCGATATCGTCAGCAAAGCTATAGATCTCAAAAATAAAGAAATTCTTCAGGCTCATTTCCCAATGAAAAAGACCAAATCCCCTGAACATATATATAGCCTTGATGCAAAATGGCATGAAACTGTCAAGATTATACTTAGTCGTCTTAATAAAGGCTTGAATATTGCGTTTATAACTATCGGAGACCCTACAATATATAGTACCTTCTTTTATCTTTACGATAGGCTTTTGGAACTCAAGCCTGACTTGAAAATATCTATACTACCAGGCATTTCATCTATAAATGCTTCTGCCTCAAGTGCTGCAATATCGCTCGGACTAGCTGATGAAAAGATAGCTATTATACCTGCCACTTATACAGATAATCTAAAAGATATTATGAATACTTTCGATACAATCGTGCTGATGAAGGTTCATAAGGTTTTGGATAAGATTATATCTATATTGAATGAACTAAATCTTATAGATAAGTCTATTTATATTTCGAATGTAGGGATGAAAGGCGAGTATATTTGTAGAGATATCAGAAAGTTAAATAAAGACGAACTTAATTACTTTTCTATCCTGATAGTAAAAAAATAGTCTATATGACCAATGTGCAATTAAGATATTTTAAAGACTGGTTTAAGGCATACGCAAAGTCTTTTTATACAATTAATGCTGAAGAGCAGAAAAACATAATCTTAAAAGAGCATCATACATTTAATGTCTGCAAGAATATAAATGAAATTTCAAAGAGTCTCAACCTAAAAGATAGCGAGATAAATCTTGCTGAAACGGTTGCTCTATTTCATGACATCGGTAGGTTTGAACAACTTAAGAGATATAATACATTCAAAGACAGCATATCAATAAATCACGGGACTTTAGGGTCTGATATCTTATCAGAGACCAAAATGCTTGAGAGCTTGCCTCAAAAAGAGATTCAGATAATCCTCCAGTCAGTCAAATACCATAATGCCATAAAGATGCCTGACCTGAAAGATGACACCATAATAAAATATCTTAAGCTAATTAGGGATGCTGACAAGCTAGATATTTGGAGAATTTTCAGTGCTTACTTTGTAAATGCAGAAGATATGGGATCTGCTGCAAGATTAGGGTTGCCCGATACCTCTGACTATAACAGCGAACTGCTGGGAAATATTTATAATAGAAAGATTATATCCCTCTCTAATATCACAAATCTGAATGATTTCAAGATAATGCAGATTTCCTGGCTCTTTGATCTGAATTTTAAGTTGTCCTTTCATTTATTCAAAGAAAGAGAATATTCAAGCATTTTATCAACCATTCCTCAGAATGATGAGATCATAAAGTTAACGAGTTTTATTCTAAAATATATTGATGAGAGGATAAATAATGGCTAAGGTCTATTTTGTGGGTGCAGGACCTGGTGATCCAGAGTTGATAACTATAAAGGGCAGAAGGCTGCTTGATAAGGCAGATGTGGTTATTTATGCAGGAAGCCTTGTAAATAAAGCATTAATAGATGGTATAAAGGGTGAAGTCCATGATTCAGCCAAGATGACATTAGAACAGATTATAGAGATTATGCATAAATCAGTTGCAGATAATAAAATGGTTGTCAGGCTTCATACAGG
>DYHD01000026.1:12845-25144 GCA_020724365.1 Thermodesulfovibrio yellowstonii
AGCCTTCTACAGTGCAATATCTGAGCAGATAGATAAGCTGCGAGAGCTTAATATCGAATATGAGGTCATTCCAGGTGTATCATCTGCAATGGCTGGGGCAGCAGTTCTTAGTCAGGAACTGACTATACCTGAAATAAGCCAGACAGTTATTTTCACCCGTATCGAAGGTAGAACACCCGTCCCTCAAAACGAAAGTCTTAGAGAATTAGCAAAGCACAATTCAACTATGGTCATTTTCCTAAGTGTTGGCATGATAGAGAAGGTTTATGAAGAGCTTATTAAAGGATATCCTGAAGAAACCCCAGTGGTGGTAATTGAAAAAGTTTCATGGCATGGGCAAAAGATTGTAAGGGGAAAATTGAAAGAGCTTACAGGCTTAGTCAAGTCTGCAAATATCAGAAAGACTGCTCTCATATATGTAGGCGAGGCACTCAGGGCATCAGAAGGCAGCATCAATAAAAAGTCGAGACTCTACGATAAAAATTTCAAGCATGAATACAGGAATTGATCGTCTTTGAACTTAAATTCATAAACCTCTTGCCCTGAAAACTTTCATTATCCTTAAGCTTAGTCTTTATCTCACTTAAAATCCCAGATTTATCTGCCGACCAAAGAGGTGCTATAAGCTCTCCTCTATGTGCATCTCCTGTTAGCCTATGAATTACTACTTCAGGATTCAGATGCTCTAAAAAAGCATATACCATTTCTATATATATATCTTTATCAACAGGCTTGAAGTGCCCCATTTCATAGATTTTTTGTAATGGGCTGCCTTTTGCAACATATAAAAGATGGATTTTGACTCCCTGAATGCCCAAATGAGATAAGTATAATGCAGTTTTAGTTATTTCTCTTATATCCTGATTTGGAAATCCAAATATTAGGTGCACAATTATATTGAAAGGATACTGTTTAATCATGCTTACCGCATTTTCAAATTCCTTAACAGTATGCCCTCTTCCAACCCATTTAAGATGTTCTTCATTAATACTTTGAAGCCCAAGTTCTAAAAACACTTTATAATTAGGTGCAAATTCATTTAATAATTCAAGTCTGTCATGGTCAATACAATCAGGTCTTGTGCCGATTGAGATACCTTGAATCTCTGGGAAATTCCTAATAATATCCCAATTTATTTTTAAGATTGACAATGGTGCATAAGTATTTGTATATGATTGAAAATAAGCTATGAATGCGTCTATCTTTTTGTATTTTCGCCTTAACCCTTCTATGCCAAGTCGGATTTGTGCTTCAATATTATAGCCTTTTTTCAGCAGCCCAGTTCCTGATCCCCTTTCATTGCAATAAATGCACCCACTTCCATTTACTCTATTCGGGCATGTTAGTCCTGAATCAATAGTTATCTTATAAACCTTTCCACCAAATATTTCTCTAAGATAACTATTAAGATCATTGTAAGGTTTTTTCCTTATTGTATGCATCGTATCTAATCTCAATTTATTTCATTTTGGTCTTAATTTTATTATAGCTTGTCAGTAGGCATAATTATAAGCATGGATGCCTATTAAACCATTTTTGATTAAAATTAAGATGGTTTGACAATAAACAGGGTGTAAATATTTACTTTTTGTGGCTTCATCATGAGAAATGGTATCATAAACCTATCATTTCAATTTGTTTTGGCCTTTCAATATAATGGATGTAGTATTAAAGAGGGGGATAATATAATGACTCATTTAGCCTTGAGAATAATGATAAACGCCTTATCTATTGGCATTGCAGTGAAGCTTGTTGACGGCATTACCTTCACCGGTGAATGGTGGAAGATGATTATCATAGGTATTATATTTGGTATAGTTAATTCGATTCTAAAACCAATAATATCTTTTTTTTCTTTACCTTTAATAGTCCTAACCCTTGGGATTTTTTTGATTGTTATAAACGCTTTGATGTTGATAATTACAGCGAAGCTCTCAGTTCCCTTTAATCTGGGCTTGCACATAGATGGTTTTTTTCCTGCACTATTGGGTTCAATCATAATTAGTCTGATAAGCTTACTTCTCTCATGGTTCGCAGGCTTAATTAGAAGCAGATAAGTCTGAAAATACCTTTAGCGTTAAAGGTTGTTTTTAAATATTAAGGGGCTTAATCGGGGAAACGGGCATTCAGAAATCCTTCTATTTTTTTTGGGTTTTGGGTATAGCTTGCCGAAAGATAATGATTGATGATATTTTATAAGAGTGAACTTTTCTTTTTTTCGAAGCCCAAGTAGATATATAAACTCAGAAATCAATAGTATCCACAAAAAAGACCCTAAACAGATAATTATAAGGTCTGTTTTGGCATTCCCCGATACCTATGAAGTTGGGATGTCTCACATTGGTCTTAAGATTCTCTATGGGATAATAAATTCTCTCCCTTATGCTACCGCTGAAAGGGCTTTCTCCCCTTGGATTGATTTTGAGGAATATTTAAAAAGAAACGGCATCGCACTTGCGTCTTTAGAGTCAAATACCCCCCTCAAGGATTTTGATATAATTGGTTTCAGTCTTCAATATGAATTGTCTTATACAACAGTATTAAACATGCTTACACTTGGAGGCATTCCTGTTTATTCTGAAGAGAGGTTAAATAATAAAAAACATCAACCACTAATTATCGCAGGAGGACCATGCACAGTTAATCCTCATCCTATTTCTCAATTCATTGATGCTTTTTTGATTGGCGATGGAGAGGAAGCTGTAGTGGAATTGTTTGAAAAAGTTAGACAATGGAGATTGAATGGCGAGTCTGACCGTAGAACACTACTAAGAGAGATAGCTAATTTAGATGGTTTTTATGTTCCAATTTTTCATGAACAGAAAGATATTATAAAAAGGAGATTTATACTTAATCTTGACAATGCTCCATACCCTGTTAAACCTATCATTCCATATGCTGGAATTGTACATGACCGTATTGCAGTAGAGGTCTCAAGAGGATGCACAATGGGTTGCCGATTCTGTCAGGCAGGGATTATATATAGACCATTGAGAATGAGGACGCCAGAACATGTCTTAAATATTGCTGAGGAATCTTTGAAAAACACTGGATATGAAGAAGTTTCGCTAACATCTTTGAATGCAGGAGATTATCCATATTTACTTTATGTAATGAAGGAATTCAATAATAAATATGCAAGCTCTAAAATATCACTATCTTTACCTTCGTTAAGGGTTGCATCAATTAATAAGGATATATTAAAGGAGATTCGTTTAGTTAAGAAGACAGGCTTTACTATGGCCCCCGAGGCTGCTACAGAGAGATTAAGAGGGGTTATAAATAAGAGCTTTTCAGAGGAGGACTACGAAAGGGTATTAGCAGAGATCTTTTCCGAAGGGTGGCTTAATCTTAAGCTCTACTTTATGATTGGACTACCATTAGAAATGGATGAGGACATTGAAGCTATAACTCCAATGGTAAATAGGGCACTTAAGATAGCAAAAAGAAATACAAAAAGATTTGTTAATATAAGCGTGACCGTCTCACCTTTTAATCCTAAGCCGCACACGCCTTTTCAGTGGTATGGAAGGTCATCATCTTATGAAATTAACAAAAAGCTGATTTATCTGAAAAAGGCTTTAACCTCTAAGAAGATTAAATTCAAAGGACATAACGAGAATATGGGTCTTATAGAATCTGTATTTTCAAGAGGTGATGAGAAACTTTCAAATCTTATTTTCAAAGCGTGGCAATCTGGCTGCAGGCTTGATGCATGGTCGGAATGTTTTGATTTTAACAAATGGCAAGAAGCTATGGAAAAGACAGGAATTGATAGTAGCTTGTATTCTGAAAAGATATATTCTTTGGATAGTCAACTGCCATGGGATAATATTGATTCAGGCGTAAGCAAATCATATTTAATGAAAGAATTCAAAAAGGCATTATTTGCAGAAAAAACATTCGATTGTAATAAAATCTGCACTGCTTGTGGGCTTGAGTGTAAGAGTTTAATTAACAAATCAGCCCACCACGAATATGAAGGCTCAAATATTGACAGGAGGTTTGAACCTCCGGAAATCTTAATTCATAATAAACCACTTAGGGTAAGGGTACAATTCTCAAAAACTGGCGTCTTGAGATATCTTTCCCATCATGAATTAATGAATACTATATTGAGAGCTTTAAGAAGGGCAAAAATACCACTTCTTTTTTCGCAGGGATTTCATCCGTCTCCCTTAGTCTCCTTTGGCACACCTTTGAGTGTAGGGGTTGCAGGGGAAAGGGAATATTTTGACATGGAGGTATCTGCCCCTTTTGATATAATATTCTATAAAGATCAATTAAATCTCAACCTTCCACATGATATTAATATCACAAAAATGGCGTTTATCCCTAAAGATGAACCGTCTCTAAATAGCTTTATTAAGAGATATGAATATACAATTTTTGATAAAGAGTGGAAAATTACTAAACCTGATATACCATCTCAAGGTTTGATTGTCAAAAGAGATGATAAAGAAATAGACATTTTAGAATGTATTGAGGATATAATATTTATACAAAATGATAAAGGCAGACAGGTGATTAAAATTCTCCTTATAGATAACGATACATTCAAAGTAAGATTGGGTGAAATAGTAGAGGCATTATTTAATATAAACTTAGAACAACTCGATATCACGAGGTCCCGCCTTTATGGCTGGAAAAATTGCTGGATGGAACCATTATGACAGGTGAACTCATTATAAATGCAATGGGCGAGGAAAATAGAGTCGCCCTTTTAGAAGATGGGCAGGTAGTGGAATTATACATCGAAAGGAGAAGGGATGCCAGCCTTGTTGGAAATATCTATAAGGGTAAGGTTATCAAGGTATTACCTGGTATGCAGTCATCGTTCATTGATATTGGATTAGAAAAGGCAACATTTCTTTATGTAGCTGATATTATGAGAGACCTTGAAGAGTATTATTCTGCTTTTGTAGATAATGAAATTGCTGAACTCGAGATTGATAAGAAACATGAATTCATGGGGAAACCTCTTTCCATTGAAGAGCTAATTCAAGAGGGGCAGGAACTCCTTGTTCAAGTATCTAAAGACCCCATAGGCACTAAAGGGGCTAGGGTTACATCTTATATTACTATTCCAGGCAGATATATTGTTTTAATGCCCAATGTGGAACATGTTGGGATTTCAAGGAGAATAGAGAATGAAGAAGCTCGCCAAAGACTAAAAACTATTGCAGCCGAGATAAAACCAAAAAATTTCGGCTTGATAATGAGAACTGCAAGTGAAGATGCTACCAAAGAAGAGATATGCAGAGATCTCGAATTCCTTCTGCTTTTATGGGATAACATACAGAGCAAGAAAGACAAATTATCAGCACCATCACTTCTTTATAGTGATATAGACTTACTATTCAGGAGTGTAAGGGATTTTATGACTCATGATGTTGAGAGGCTTGTGATTGACTCTCTTGAAGAATATGAGAGGCTAAGGGAGTTTGCTAAGAACTATTTTCCTCGTCTAATTGATAAGATTGAGTTATATGAAGGCAAGGAACCAATTTTTGATGCCTTCGCCATAGAATTGGATATATCAAGAGCTTTGGGCAGAAGGGTTTGGCTTAAATCAGGTGGATATATTGTGATTGACCAAACAGAAGCGATGACAGTGATAGATGTTAATACAGGGAAATTTGTTGGCAAAGAAAGCCTCGAAGAGACGATTTTGAAAACAAATCTGGAGGCTGTGAAGGAAATTGCCTACCAGATAAGATTGAGAAATATTGGGGGCATTATTATTATTGATTTTATAGATATGGAAAAAATGGAGAGCAGAGAGAAGGTCTCAAAGGCATTTATTGATATAATGAAGAAAGACAGGGCAAAAAGCACAATCTACAATATTTCGGAATTGGGTATTGTCCAGATGACAAGAAAAAGAGTCAGGGATAGCCTTGAGAGAGTTCTTTGCGAATACTGCCCTTACTGTGAAGGTAGAGGGTTTATTAAATCCACGAGAACAGTGACTTATGAGATTTTCAGGAGATTGAAGAAAATGAACCCTCAAAGAGGCACTACTATTATTATAAATGCTAATCCAGCTGTGGCAGAATTGCTCTCAGATGAGGAAAGATCAGGCATTGAGGATATTGAAAGAGCTTTTAATATAAATATTATTATCAAAGAGGATATCAATATCCATCAAGAAAATTATAAAATCTCAGTAATTTAAAAAACCAACTTCCAATCATCTTCATAATATAAATAAGACCCTGTTTTCAGAGCGGTCATGTAGGTAAATCCATGTTAGAAAAATATCAGAAACTAATATTAATACTTAAAGAGATGGAGTCTGTGGTGCTTGCCTTTTCAGGAGGGGTAGATAGCACACTGCTTGCAAAGGCTGTTAAAGACTCTGCTATAGATGCCTTAGCTGTTACATCATCTTCAGAAACAATCACAGAAAGCGACCTCAGAGATGCAGTCAGTATAGCTAAGCTCATTGACATAGAACATATTGTAATCAAGACAAATGAATTAGCTAATCCTGATTTCATTAAAAACTCAGTTGACAGATGTTATCATTGCAAGGATGATCTTCTTATAAGGCTTGGCAATATAGCCAGAAGCTTGAATTACAAGTATATTATTGAAGGTAGCAACTTAGATGACCTTTCTGACTGGAGGCCGGGTATGCAAGCAATAAAGAAGCATGGGGTGAGGAGCCCTCTTTTAGAATCGGGTCTTACAAAAAATGAGATAAGGAATTTATCGAGAGATCTAGGACTCCCTACATGGTCTAAGCCTTCTTCTCCATGCCTCGCTTCAAGATTTCCATATGGTATAGAAATTAGCTTTAAAGCACTCCAGATGGTACAGAAAGCAGAGGCTTTTTTGAAAAATCTTGGATTCAGGGAATTAAGGGTAAGAAGTCATCGAACCTTAGCGAGCATCGAGGTTCCTGAAGATGAGTTTAATCATTTTTTTGATAAAGAATTGCGCATGAAGATAATCAAGCATTTTAAATCTCTTGGCTTTAAACAAATATCACTCGACATCGAAGGCTTCAAAAGTGGCAAACTCAATGAATAAAGTCATACATTTATCGTCAGTTTATTCTAAGGATGATGTTTCTCACAATCCAAAAGATGTCAGCCTGTGTGTTCAATGTGGAAAGTGTAAGGCTTTATGCCCAACATATATTGAGAGTTCATCAGAGGTATTAGGGTCTCGTGGAAGGGCTGCAATACTCAAAAAATTTAATCAAGGAGATGTAGCTTTCTCTAAAAGGTTGTATGAAAGTCTTTCCAGTTGTATATTATGCGAGGCTTGCAGCAAGTCATGTCCTTTACAGATAAATATTGCTGATGCTGTTTATAGAAGCAGAAAAATGTTAAGGGGGTTTGATAAAAAAACTATTTTATTAAATTACATTTTAAAATTTGCCCTTAAAAATCCCTCAAGAACTTTCAAAATTTTTAAGTTGCTAAAAATTATTAGTGATATACCAAAGGTAGAAATGCTTTATCCGTTCAGATATTTTAATAAATTAGGTGTTACAATGCCTGACTTACCATTTAAGGACAAAACTACTGTCTTCAGGGCTTCAAGTCCAAAGGGAAGGATAGCTGTTTTTACAGGCTGTGTAATTAATTGCCTTTATCCCTCATATGGAAAATCTTTGATAAATCTACTTAATTCCTTAAGATACGATGTAATACTCCCTCACGGAGAATTCTGCTGTGGTGCACCCCTTCTTGAATTAGGGTTGGAAGAAGATGCTATGAAGCTCGCTGAGATGAACTTATATGCATTTAAAAACCTTAATGTGGAATATACAATCAGTCTATGCCCCACTTGCATCCATTTCATAAAAAATATCTATAAAAGATATCTCGGAAACTCGATTGACAATGCCATTGATATATCACAGTTTTTAATAGAGAAGTCATCAGGATTTCCCGAGTTAGCAAAAAAAATTAAAGCCACATTGAACCCCTATATAGCTAATACAATTTATCATGATCCCTGTCATTCCAAATACAGTCTTGGTATCTTTTCAGAACCAAGATATATTTTGGGCAAAATAGGATTCAATCTCACTAATCCTTCCGAAGTTGGTTGCTGTGGATTAGGAGGTGCATTCGGATTTTTATTTGAAGGGCTTTCAGATGGAATACTTCAAAACAGGCTTGAATCATTTAAAGAAGCTGATATGATTATTACATCATGCCCTAATTGTGTTCTTCAGTTAAAAAGCAAGATTAAGGATAGACAAGTAACTCATATAATTGATGTAATAGCGGGGTTTGTGGGGAAGAATAATACATGAAAAAATCATTTTAAGAAAAACAGAAATGCTCAAACGCTGTTCCCACGAAAGTGGGAAACCAGTTCCTTTAGAATACTGGATTCCCGTTCCCGATTAAGCCCGCCCTCGAAGGTCGTAATCGAGGGAACTTCGGGGACAAGTTACATGGGAATGACAAAATAGATGTATTTTCGAATGAAAATGTAAAAAGATTCAATTTCAAATCATCTTCAAGTTCTTATATGCTATATCAATTGTATATGATATATCACGGGTTGAGTGGGCAAGACTCATAAATCCTGCTTCAAACTGAGAGGGAGCAAGATAGATACCATTATGAAGCATACCCATGAAGAATTTTGCGTACATTGCGGTATCGGCTTTTTTTGCTGTCTCATAATCTACTACATCGGTGTCAGTAAAATAGGTGCAAAACATCGTCCCCACTCTATAAAATCTAGTCTTTATTCCTGCCATCTCTGAGACTTCTTTGAGTCCATTTTCAAGCAATTGCATCTTCATCTCGAGCTTTTCATAAGTACTATTTCTTGATAAAATTTTTAGTGTCTCGATACCAGCTGTTACTGCAAGAGGATTGCCTGAAAGGGTGCCTGCTTGATAGATCGGACCTTCAGGGGCGATCATAGACATTATCTCATTTTTCCCTCCATATGCACCTACTGGCAACCCTCCCCCGATAATCTTCCCAAGGCAGGTCAAATCAGGCTTTATTCTATAAAATGCTTGAGCTCCGCCTTTCGAGACCCTGAAGCCTGTCATTACCTCATCAAAGATAAGAACTATTCCATATTTTGCTGTTTCTTCTCTAAGGGTCTGTAAAAATCCCTCAGAGGGCAGTATGCACCCCATATTACCAATTACAGGTTCAATGATAACACAGGCTATTGAATCTGCCTGTTTTTCTAAAATATTCTTGAATGATTCTATGTTATTAAAGGGTAGGGTTATGGTCTCTCTCGCATAGGACTCAGGGACTCCTGCGCTATCTGGAACTCCGAATGTTGCAGCTCCAGAGCCTGCCTTCACTAGCAAACCGTCGAAGTGTCCGTGATAACAACCTTCAAATTTGATTATCTTATCCCTTTTTGTGAAGCCTCTTGCAGCTCTGATCGCACTCATTGTAGCTTCTGTGCCAGAATTAACCAGTCTGACCTTCTCTATAGAAGGATAGAACTGCGTTATCAACTTTGCTAATTCAATCTCAAGATTAGTAGGGGCTCCATAACTTGTTCCATTTTCAGCCCTTTTTTTAATGGCGCTAATAATGGTTGGGTGAGCATGTCCTAAAATCATTGGTCCCCATGAAAGCACATAATCTATGAATTCATTGCCGTCAACATCGTAAATCTTTGAACCTTTAGCATTTTTTATAAAAAGCGGTGAGCCACCAACTGCCTTAAAAGCTCTAACAGGACTATTTACCCCGCCTGGCATAAGCTGGAGCGCCTTCTGAAATAAAACCTTAGATTTGGCAATTTTCATAGAGACTCCTTAATTTAAACATTTTTTTATAAAGTGGAATTTATCATAAGGTTGAATTTTTTGTCAAAATTACTCGGCTTTTTAATGGTATCATAGCCTCTTATACGGTAATAATTATTCCTGGCTTCAAGGAATGCTTGACGATCAATAGGAGGTATCTTAATATTTTGAGTTGAGGATCCTTCCTCAGTAAAAAACCTTTTGGGAATATCATCGTGCCTGATATTGAAGCCACTCAATTCATTCAATCGCCTTTCAAGATTCCATATATTTTCTCCGATATTCAGGAGTGACTGGACATTATAGTTAGCTCCAGTTACAGCGTTGAGGGCTTCGCTGTATTCCTCAAGGGAGACTGCAAAGAAAACGAACTTGCAGGCAGTTAGAGAGTCAATAACTGCATTGAGATCCTCAGCAATCTTTATTATGCGGGCTTTGCCCTCAAAAGAAAATCTATCTGTTGCAATTGGTTTTCTTAAAATCTCATGACCGATAGGGTATGCACGAAGATGACACCCCCCTCTGTTAGAAGTTGCATAAGCAAGAGCCATGCCATAAGCTCCCCTCGGATCGTATGCTGGCAGTTCAAGCCCTTTTACAGACATGCTAAGTTCTGGTCTGCCCACAGATGAAGCATATCTTAATGAACCTTCCGCAAGATTATCTCCTATGTCTTGTCTAAGGCAGATATCTAATAGAAGCTTATTGATATCTTCTGGCTTCAACCTGATATTTTCTATCTCAGCAAAGCAGGCAATAGTAGATGCAGCACTTATGGTGTCTATGCCGTATTCATTGCATATTTCATTAGCCCTAACAATTGAAATAATATCACTGCAGCCATTAAGAGCTCCAAAATGCGAAACTGTTTCATATTCAGGTATTATTACTCCATTTTTGCCTTTCTTTTTACAAAGCACAGGGCAGCCAGAACAGCCGGTTTTTTTTGTATTAAATCTACTTTTAAATTGATAGCCTGAATATTTTAATGCATCGGGAAAGAAGGTTTTCCTGAAATTCTCAGTTGGCTCTAACCTTCTTGCATGAATGATGTCAACAAGAGCTGCCGTGCCGAATTCTGAGAGACCAAATTCTCCATATATAGATGGAGAAGCTCTCAATAACCTCATAATTCGGATATTTGCATTTTTCAATCTATCAAAGTCGGCTATATTTGCTGTTTTATCACCGTTAACATATATAGCCTTAAGTTTTTTTGCTCCCATAACTGCGCCCAGACCGCCTCTACCTGCACAATAATGCCCATCTAATATAATTGAAGCAAATCTGACCTGCCTTTCTCCAGCAATACCTATTCCTGCAAAAGATCCGTTTTTGTTGTTAAGAGCTTTTAATTCTGATATATTTTTTTCTGCAAGATTTTGTGCGTCTTTTAGGGATATATTATCGTTTTTAATATCAATAATTACCCATTTGTCTGAAATGCCTCTTATTTCAATGAGGTCGAAACCTGCTTTTTTTAAATTTTTTCCGAAATGTCCACCAACAGAACAATCAAATATCGTTCCAGTCAAAGGAGACTTAGACACTATAGACATTCTTCCGGATGTGATCGCAGGGGTTCCAACCAGTGGTCCTGTAGCAAAAATCAAAGGCATTTCTGGTGAATTGTAATCATACTTGATATAATCAGCGACCATTGCTACACCAATCCCTCTGCCACCAAGAAATTGCTCATATAATTTCAAAGGTATCTTAAAGACAGAAATTTCACCTTTTGTTAAATCTATTCTTATGCCTTTACCTGTATAGCCTGTCATATAATTTAGAATATCAGACATCTTTACGAATTTACCAAATTGAAATGTTTATTATCTTTAAGACTATTATTACTTATGCAATTTTAGGTTTTTTACCTAAACTCATATTCGCGATAAGGAGAGATAAAAAATTTTTAAAATCTGTTATATTAATCATAAGCTAAAACCCTTTTAGGAGAATCACGCTGGATAGGATATCGAGAATAACAGAAGGTGATAGGCTTTTCCACCTCTTCGGAATGAAGCTTTTGGATGCAGGTGAAGGCTTTGCCCTTTTGAGCGCTGAGATTAAGGAAGATTTTTTAAACGCCCATCAAATAGCACACGGGGCTATGATATTTGCAGTGCTGGATGTAGCTTTTGCTATAGCCGTTAATTCAATAAATGATGCAGTTGGGGTGCAGTGGAGTTTTAATATGTTCCGTTCAGCTTCTTTGGGCGATACGATAATTGCTGAAGCAAAGACTATTCACAAGGGTAGAAATCTTCTTGTGGTCGAGTTTTCAGCTAAAAGCTCCAAGTCTCAGAAGTTGCTTGCTCAGGGCATGGCTACTGCTATGCCTTTACCTTTAGAGAGAAAGAAAGGATAGTAACTCATATTTAGTGCTATTTATACTATTTTTTTGATGATAGAAATAATCACTATTACTGAATCTGATATCTCAAAAAGAATAGATATTTTGGTCGCAGAGAAAACTGGCATAACCCGCTCTCAGGTACAAAAACACTTAAGAGAAGGTAATATCCTCGGTAACAAT